>NZ_JBIAZN010000004.1:269961-418451 GCF_042899225.1 Streptomyces sp. NPDC000134 | reverse complement strand
TCCAGACTCGAACGAGGTCTCAGCAGAGACGACGACCTCACCTACGCCTACCGCGACTGGCTGCAAACCGCTTGACAGCAATAGGAGCATCAACGGGCCCCGGCGCCCGTCCGGCCCGGAAATGCGGGTGCGGCGCGCACCGCCGCGTCCCTACGCTGGACGGGCCGGCGCCGAACGGTTTCTCCTCCGCCCACGGAAGGCAGGTGATGGTCACATGGTCACGATCGTGCTGTCCGGGACCGTCGTCCTGGTGGTCCTGGGATTCGGGGACCCGATCTGGTGGCTCGCCGCCGTCGCGCTGCTCGGCCTGTACGTCCGCCTGGGCCGGGGCGGCTCGGCCGGGTCCTCCTCGGCGACCGGGACCGGGACCGGGACCGGGACACCGGCCGGCGGCGGTACGCCGACCTCGTACCGGGCCTACCGTGAGCGCCGCGACCGGCAGGCCCGCTGGGAGCGCCGCTACCGCCGGGAGCGGCCCTTCGAGGCCCGCCGCCAGGAGCGGCAGAAGACCAGGTGAGCGCGGGGGCGGCCGGTCACAGGCCGGGCGCCCCCCACAGCGGGAACCACCGGTTCAGCTCCCGCTCCACGGGCAGCTCCCCGTCGAGCGCCGCCCGTACCCGCAGCTCCAGCGGGTTGTCGCGCCGCTCCCCCGCACCGGGCAGCGGCGCGAACGGGTAGAAGGTGCCCCGCTTGTAGAGGTAGACCAGCGCCAGCCTCCGCCCGTCCGGGTCCGCGAAGACGGCGAGCGAGCACAGCAGTTGCGGCCCGGAGCCGTTGACCTCCATGGCGCTGTTCACCGCGTGCAGGTCGTTGACCAGGTCCGCCAGGCGGTCGGGGTCGCGGCGCGAGACCAGCCAGGAGTAGCCGTACTCGTCCCGGCTCAGGTCCACCGGTGAACCGTCCGCGTCCAGCAGCGCCCGGACCTCCCGGTGGGTCTGGTCGAAGGCGGCGCCCTCGACGGTGGCGAAGCACACCGCGCCCCGCCCGGTGGGCGTCAGCCCGGTGGCCGCCTCCAGCGGCACCGCCGCCGACGGCAGCGCGAACAGCCGGTCCAGGTCGGGGGCGGCGGGTCTGCTCCGCCCCAGCAGGATGTCCAGCAGCCCCATGGTCAGGACCTCCCGGGCGGCGCCGCCTCGCCCAGTCGGGCGGAGATCCGGGCCAGTTGGTCGAGCCGCTGCTCCAGGCTCGGGTGGGTGGAGAAGACCCGGGCGATACCGGGCTCGGCGCCGAACGCCGGGGTGAAGTAGAACGCGTTGAACGCCTGGGCCGTCCGCAGGTCCCTGGTCGGAATCCGGGCGATGTCCCCGGAGACCTTGGTCAGCGCCGCCGCCAGTGCCGAGGGCCGCCCGGTCAGCAGCGCCGCGGCCCGGTCCGCCGCCAGCTCCCGGTACCGCGACAGCGCCCGGATCAGCAGGAAGCTCAGCGCGTACACCGCCGCCGAGACGCCCATCACGCCCGCGAACACCGCGGCCGTGTTCTGGTCCCGGCGGGCCCCGCCGAACACCTGCGAGTAGAACGCGAACCGCACGACCAGCCCGGCGATCACCCCGAGGAACGACGCCACCGTGATCACGGCGACGTCCTTGTGCGCCACGTGCGACAGCTCGTGCGCGAGCACGCCCTCCAGCTCGTCCGGCTCCAGCCTGCGCAGCAGCCCGGTGGTCACGCAGACCACGGCGTGATCGGCGCTGCGCCCGGTCGCGAAGGCGTTGGGCAGGTCGGTGTCCGCGACGGCGACCGCCGGCTCGGGCAGCCCGGCCAGCGCGCTCAGCCGGTCCACCACCCCGTGCAGCACGGGATACTCCGACCGCTCCACGACCCGCCCGCGCATCGCGTACAGCGCGATCCGGTCGGAGAACCAGTACTGCGCGCCGAGCGCCGCCGCCGCGATCACCACGACCAGCACCCAGGACTTCAGCAGCGCGATCAGCGCGGCGACGAAGGCCACGTACAGCAGCCCGAGCAGGAACAGGGTGACCGCCATGCGCACGGTCAGTCGCCGGTCGGTCTCGAAGCGGCCGCGCATCCACATCACCCCGCGATCAGCTCGTCCCCCTCGGTCCAGTGTGCACCCGGGACGGCCCATGAACGGGTCGTGACCGTCCCCCGAAGGGGCAAAGGCCGCCTAGTAAGGGGCCCGGAACTCGATGTAGCCGAGGAGGAGGATCACGCCCGCGACGCAGCCGAGGACCACGGCGGTGGAGACCCAGGAGGAGCGGCGGGGGCGCACCGGGCCGGGGTCGGCGCGGAAGGGGACGGGCGCGGGCGGGTTCTCCTTCCAGCGGGCGGCCAGCATCCGGGCCCGTGCGGAGGGCTCCTTGTGCTCGGCCGCGTCGGCCCACCTCAGGTCGAACTCCCGCTGCTGGTCGTCCCGTTCGGACATGTCCGGTCCCTCTCCCCGTTCCCTGATCGAACAACCGTGTCAGTAAACCAGGAACCCGGTCCTTCCGTGTACACGACAGCGGCCCCCGCCCCCCCGGGAGGGGGAGCGAGGGCCGCCGGTCCGGCTCAGGGTCCGGTCACACGTCGAAGTACAGCTCGAACTCGTGCGGGTGCGGACGCAACTGCAGCGGGGCGATCTCGTTCGCGCGCTTGAAGTCGATCCAGGTCTCGATCAGGTCCGGCGTGAAGACGTCGCCCTGGAGGAGGAACTCGTGGTCGGCTTCGAGGCGGTCGAGGACGGCGCCGAGGGAGGTCGGGACCTGCGCGACGCCCGCGTGCTCCTCGGGAGCCAGCTCGTAGAGGTCCTTGTCGATCGGCTCGGCCGGCTCGATCTTGTTCTTAATGCCGTCCAGGCCCGCCAGCAGCAGCGCCGAGAAGGCCAGGTACGGGTTGCCGGAGGCGTCCGGGGCGCGGAACTCGACGCGCTTGGCCTTCGGGTTCGAGCCCGTGATCGGGATGCGCATCGCGGCGGAGCGGTTGCGCTGCGAGTAGACCAGGTTCACCGGGGCCTCGAAGCCCGGCACCAGGCGGTGGTAGGAGTTCACCGTCGGGTTGGTGAAGGCCAGCAGCGACGGGGCGTGCTTGAGGATGCCGCCGATGTAGTAGCGGGCGGTGTCCGACAGGCCGGCGTAGCCCTGCTCGTCGTAGAACAGCGGCTCGCCGTTGCTCC
Organism: Streptomyces sp. NPDC000134; assembly: GCF_042899225.1. Classification (NCBI taxonomy): domain Bacteria; kingdom Bacillati; phylum Actinomycetota; class Actinomycetes; order Kitasatosporales; family Streptomycetaceae; genus Streptomyces; species Streptomyces sp. NPDC000134. The sequence goes on along the minus strand of NZ_JBIAZN010000004.1, from coordinate 415,339 downwards.
ACAGCGACTGGTGGACGTGCATGCCCGAGCCGTTGTCACCGAAGATCGGCTTCGGCATGAAGGTCGCCGTCTTGCCGTTCTTCCAGGCCACGTTCTTCACGATGTACTTGAAGAGCTGGAGGTCGTCCGCGGCGGCGAGCAGCGTGTTGAACTTGTAGTTGATCTCGGCCTGGCCGGCGGTGCCCACCTCGTGGTGCTGGCGCTCGACCTTCAGGCCGGACCGCTCCAGCTCCAGGGAGATCTCGGCGCGCAGGTCGGCGAAGTGGTCGACCGGCGGGACCGGGAAGTAGCCGCCCTTGTAGCGGACCTTGTAACCGCGGTTGTCCTCCAGAGCACCGGTGTTCCAGGCGCCGGCCTCGGAGTCGATGTGGTAGAAGGACTCGTTCGCGCTGGTGGCGAAGCGGACGGAGTCGAAGACGTAGAACTCGGCCTCGGGACCGAAGAACGCCGTGTCGGCGATGCCGGTGGAGGCGAGGTAGGCCTCGGCCTTCTTCGCCACGTTCCGCGGGTCGCGGGAGTACTGCTCGCCCGTGATCGGGTCGTGGATGAAGAAGTTGATGTTGAGGGTCTTGTCCCGGCGGAACGGGTCGAGGCGCGCGGTGGACAGGTCGGGGCGCAGGGACATGTCCGACTCGTGGATGGCCTGGAAGCCGCGGATCGAGGACCCGTCGAAGGCCTGCTCGTCGTCGGGGTCGAACGCCTCGGCGGGCAACGTGAAGTGCTGCATGACGCCCGGCAGGTCGCAGAAGCGGACGTCGACGAACTTGACGTCCTCGTCCGCGATGTACTTCTTGGCCTCGTCGGCGTTCTGGAACATCCAGCTCCTCCTACTCCCGACCGTCCCGCCGGGGTGGTAGATCGTTCGTGCTGCCAGTGCGGGTGGCACACGCTGTCCTCGACCCTAGGGACGCGTGATTTCTCGGGCGTGACCCATTTGTTTCACAGAAGTTAACCGGCCTCTTTCCACGGTAGCCCCGCGCCACCCCGGTCGACACCGGTCCGAAACGGGCGCAGTACCGTGTACGGGTGGACAAGAGGCAAGCAATCGGATCGTGGCTCTCCGGGCCCCGGGCGGCCATGGAGGACGCCGGCGCGGACTTCGGACACCGGGGCGAGGACCTCGGCCTGCCGGCGGAGGGGCCGGGTTCGATCGCCGGTCCGGGCAGGCGGCTGGGCGCCCTGGCCGTCGACTGGGCCCTGTGCCTGCTGATCGCATACGGGCTGATCACCGACGGCTACGGCCAGGCGACCTCCAACTGGGCGCTGCTCATCTTCTTCGTCCTCAGCGTCCTGACCGTCGGCACCCTGGGCTTCACCCCGGGCAAGCGCTTCTTCGGGCTGCGCGTGATCGACCTGGGCACCGGCCGGGTCAGCCCGCTGCGCGCCCTGCTGCGCTCGGCGCTGCTCTGCCTCGCGGTCCCCGCGCTGATCTGGGACCGGGACGGCCGCGGCCTGCACGACCGGCTGGCCCGCACGGTCGAGGTGCGGATCTGAGCCCCGTGACACACGGATCTGAGCCCCGTACACCGCTCTGAGCCCCGTACCCACCGCCGATACGCCGATGGGGGCGCCCCGGACTCCTTCAGGTCCGGGGCGCCCCCATCGGCGTATCGGTCACGGGGGTCAGCGCGGGCGCTGGCCGCCGCCCTTCGGCATCCGCATGCCCTTGGGCATCGGGCCCTTCGGCAGCGGCATGTTGCTCATCAGGTCGCCGAGGGCGCGCAGCCGGTCGTTGGTCGCGGTGACCTGCGGGCCGGTCAGCACGCGGGGGAGCTTCAGCATGGTGGTGCGCAGCTTCTTCAGGTCGACCTGGTCCTCGCCGGTGCCCACGATCAGGACGTGCACGGGGACGTCGGCGACGATCCGGTTCATCTTCCGCTTCTCGGCGGCCAGCAGGGCCTTCACCCGGTTCGGGTTGCCCTCCGCGACCAGCACGATGCCGGCCTTGCCGACCGCGCGGTGCACCACGTCCTGGTTGCGGTTCATCGCCACCGCCGGGGTGGTCGTCCAGCCCCGGCCGATGTTGTCCAGGACCGCGGCGGCGGCGCCCGGCTGTCCCTCCATCTGCCCGAAGGCCGCCCGCTCGGCCCGGCGCCCGAACACGATCGCCGTCGCGAGGAAGGCGAGCAGCAGGCCCAGGATGCCGAGATAGATGGGGTGACCGATCAAGAAACCGATCGCGAGGAAGACACCGAAGACGATGATGCCGACAGCCGCGAGTACAAGACCGATCTTCTTGTCGACCTTGCGGGTCATCTTGTAGGTCAGAGCGATCTGCTTCAGTCGCCCGGGGTTCGCGGCGTCCGCCGCGTTGTCCTTCCTCGCCATGCGGTGAAGTCTACGTGGCTCCCGCGGCGCCCACGAAGGCAGTGCCCGTCGGCGGCGGACCGCTCGGAGTTCAGAGGCGGGCGGAGAGGCTCTGGCCGAGGACGCGCTCGGCCTCGCCCCGGTCCTTGGCGCGGCGGCGGTCCTCCAGGACGGAGTTCCAGGCGTTGCGACGGGCGGTGCGCTGGCCACCGCTCATCAGCAGTGACTCGACGGCGCGCAGGGCGACGGTGAACGACGGGATCGCGGTGGCGCGTACGGGCGCGGCCTGCATGGCGGGGGTCCCCCTCGGGAAAACGGCGTTGGGCAAGGATGTACGTGGCGTAAGTCCAGCGTCACTGTTCGGTGTTACCAGGACGTGACTCACCGGTCAAACACCCATGAAGCCCCGGTACCGGGGCCCCGAACGGCGACGCGGCCCCGACCGGTGTCCTCATCTGCGAGGACGGTCGGGACCGCGTCGTACCGGCCGGTACCGGTCGGTAGGTTCTTGTGCGTGAATTCACACGCGGGCCGGGCGGCGCCTGCGGCCGCCGGGCTCAGACGGCCTGGGCGGCGACGAACGCGCCGCGCTTCTCGACGGCCATCTGGTAGAGCCGGCCGGCCCGGTAGGAGGAGCGGACCAGCGGACCGGACATCACGCCGGAGAAGCCGATCTGCTCGGCCTCCTCCTTCAGCTCCACGAACTCGTGCGGCTTGACCCAGCGCTCCACCGGGTGGTGGCGCACCGACGGGCGCAGGTACTGCGTGATGGTCACCAGCTCGCAGCCCGCGTCGTGCAACTGCTTGAGCGCCTCGCTGACCTCCTCGCGGGTCTCGCCCATGCCCAGGATCAGGTTGGACTTGGTGACCAGGCCGTAGTCGCGGGCCTCGGTGATGACCTTCAGGGAGCGCTCGTAGCGGAAGCCGGGGCGGATGCGCTTGAAGATCCGCGGGACCGTCTCGACGTTGTGCGCGAAGACCTCGGGGCGGGAGGCGAAGACCTCGGCGAGCTGCTCGGGCACCGCGTTGAAGTCGGGGGCCAGCAGCTCGACCTTGGTCCGGCCCTCGGCGCGGTCCGCGGTCTGCTGGTGGATCTGGCGCACGGTCTCGGCGTACAGCCAGGCGCCGCCGTCCGCCAGGTCGTCGCGGGCGACGCCGGTGATGGTGGCGTAGTTCAGGTCCATGGTGACCACGGACTCGCCCACGCGCCGCGGCTCGTCGCGGTCCAGCGCCTCGGGCTTGCCGGTGTCGATCTGGCAGAAGTCGCAGCGCCGGGTGCACTGGTCGCCGCCGATGAGGAAGGTCGCCTCGCGGTCCTCCCAGCACTCGTAGATGTTGGGGCAGCCGGCTTCCTGGCAGACCGTGTGCAGGCCCTCGCCCTTCACCAGGTTCTGCATCTTGGTGTACTCGGGGCCCATTTTCGCCCGGGTCTTGATCCACTCGGGCTTGCGCTCGATGGGGGTCTGGCTGTTGCGGACCTCCAGGCGCAGCATCTTGCGTCCGTCGGGTGCGACTGCGGACACGACCGGCTCCCTAGCGTTGATTCATCGGCGTCCCCAAGGGTACGCCCGTGGTTCTGATACCCCGTGCGGGTGTCGGCGCCCGGGGGCCGCAGCCCCCGGGCTCCCGTCCCCGGACGGGCCTGGTCCTCAGACGCCGGACGGGCCGACGGGCTCCGGCGCGCGTGCGATCTCCCGGGGCTTGAGGTCCGCGTGCTCCAGGACGTCCCGCAGGTGGCGTTCGACCACCGGCAGGACCTCCTCGACGGTCACCTCGCGGCCCAGTTCACCGGCGAGTGAGGCGACGCCCGCGTCGCGGATGCCACACGGGATGATCTTGTCGAACCACTTGTTGTCCGGGTTCACGTTGAGCGCGAAGCCGTGCATCGTGACGCCCTTGGCGACCCGGATGCCGATCGCGGCGATCTTGCGGTCCTCGCGGCGCTGGCCCGCGTTGGAGGGGGCGTACTCCGGGCCGTCGAGCCGGGGGTCGAACTCCTCGTCGGCGAGGCGGGGGTCGAAGTCGAGGGAGAGGCCGCCGGGGGAGGGGCGCTGTTCGACCGGGTCGCCGAGGACCCAGACGCCGCTGCGGCCCTCGACCCGGGTGGTCTCCAGGCCGAACTCCGCGCAGGTGCGGATCAGGGCCTCCTCCAGGCGCCGTACGTGGGCGACGACGTCCACCGGGCGGGGGAGCTTCTGGATGGGGTAGCCGACGAGCTGGCCGGGGCCGTGCCAGGTGATCTTGCCGCCGCGGTCCACGTCGATCACGGGCGTGCCGTCGAGGGGGCGCTCGCTGTCCGCCGTGCGCCGGCCGGCGGTGTAGACCGGCGGGTGTTCGAGGAGCAGCACGGTGTCGGGGACCTCGTCGGCGAAGCGGGCCGCGTGCACCCGGCGCTGCTCGTCCCACGCCTCCTGGTACTCGACCGACTCCGCACCGAATCCCATACGGACGAACCGCAACTCACCCACGGCAAGCGCCTCCCTGGACGTCGTAAGGCACGAATCGTGCCTACGCCACTGTACGACCGGGCGCCCGGACCGGGCCGGGCGCCCGGTCGGTCAGCGCGCACGCAATCCTCACACGATCGGATGAATACGGGGCAAAGTATGTGATGAGGTGCTTACTCTCCGCTACATTCGCGCCGACGGCCAGGCCATAAGGGCTGCTCACAGGCAATCAGGGCACTTCGCACACCGGAAGGCAGGAGACCGCACCGCACCATGACGGAACGACCCGCGCAGCGCACCCCCAACCGCCAGCTCGCCGCGCTCATCGCCGAGGCTGGGTTCTCCAACGCGGGTTTAGCGCGTCGCGTCGACCAGCTCGGCCTCGAACACGGACTGGACCTGAGATACGACAAGACGTCCGTCACCCGATGGCTGCGCGGCCAGCAGCCCCGCGGCACCACCCCCGCGCTGATCGCCGAGGTCTTCACCCGGCGCCTCGGCCGCCGCCTCACCGCCCAGGACCTCGGCCTGGACGCCTGCGCCCCCGTCTACGCGGGGCTGGAGTTCGCCGCCACCCCCGAGGAGGCCGTCGACATCGTCAGCGGCCTGTGGCGCAAGGACTCCGGCAGCCACGCCGAACTCCGCAAGATCGCGTTCACCCCGGCCGGGCTGGTGGTGCCCAGCCGGGACTGGCTGATCGGCCGCCCCGACGACAAGGTGGCCCGCGCCGAGCCCCCCGCCCGGGTCCCGGCGCAGGGCCGCCCCGGACCGCCCCGGTACCCGGCCCCCGCCGACCTCTCGCGGCGCCGGCTGCCCGCCGAACGCGGCCCCGGCGTCCGGGTCAGCGCCGGCGACCTCGCGGCGCTGCGCTCGGTCGGCGAGCTGTTCCGCTCCCTGGACGACCGGTACGGCGGCGGACACGCCCGCCAGGCCCTCGTCCGCTACCTCGAACACGAACTGGAACCGATGCTGCGCGGCACCTACGGCGAGCAGACCGGCCGCCGCCTGTTCGCCGCCGCCGCCGACCTCACCCGGCTCGCCGGCTGGACCTCGTACGACATCGCCGCGCACGGGCTCGCCCAGCGCTACTTCGTGCAGGCGCTCCGGCTCGCCCAGGCCGCCGGGGACCGGGCCTACGGCTCGTACGTGCTGGTCACCATGAGCCGGCAGGCCGTCTACCTCGGGCACGGCCGCGAGGCGGTGCAGCTCGCCCGGGTCGCCCAGCAGGGGGTCGGCGGCAGCGCGCCGCCCGTGGTGCAGACGCTGCTGCACGCCTGCGAGGCGCGCGGGCACGCCGTCCTCGGCGAGGTCCGGGCCTGCACCGCCGCGCTCATCCGGGCCGAGCGGTCCATGGAGACCGTCCGCCCCGGGGACGAGGTCCCGTACTGGGCGCGGTTCTTCGACGAGGCGCAACTGGCCGACGAGTTCGGGCACTGCCACCGCGACCTCCAGCAGTACCGCGCCGCCGCGCAGCACGCGGAGCGCTCCCTGCAACTGCGGGCGGCCGGCTACGCCCGCAGCCGGCTGTTCAGCCGGGTCGTCCTCGCCACGGCCCGGCTCGGGCTCGGGGAGCTGGAGTCGGCGTGCCAGCTCGGGGCGGAGGCCGCCGCGCAGGCCGCCGACATGCGGTCGGTGCGGGCGGTGGAGTACGTCCGGGACTTCGAGCGGCGGCTGGAGCCGTACCGGGACGCCGCGCCGGTCCGGTCCTACCGGGACAAGGTGGCCGCGTTGGGGTAGGCGTTCCGGGTCCGGTCGCGGCTGGTCGCGCCCGTGCGGCCGGGGCGGCCGGACTCAGGCCGCGCGTGTCGCGGGCGACGGGTCCGCTCTGTGCATCGAGCCGTTCGCGCCCAGGTCGGCCAGGATGGCCGCGGCGGCCCGGTGGGCGGAGCGCAGGGCGCCCTGGACGGTGCTGGTGTCCCGGTGGTCGCCGCAGACGTACAGTCCCGCCAGCAGCCGTACCGGACGGCGCGGATCGTGCGGCGGGCGCATCGCCGGGACCGCCTCGGCGGTGTGGTGCACCGCGAGGGTCTCCCAGCGCGCGGTCGGGGCGCCGTACAGCCGGGCCAGGTGGGTGCGTACGGCGGTGTCGACGTCCGGCGGCGGCGGGCCGAGGACGGTGGAGGAGACCAGGGCGCGGCCGGCCGGGGCCCGGGTCGGGTCCACCTGGCTGACCACCGCCGTGCGGGCGACCGGGCCGCCGCGGTCGGCGTCGAGCAGCAGTGCCCGGCCGGTGGCCGGCGGCTCCTCCGTCGCGTGGTGGACCACCGTCACCGGGTGGAAGTCCGGCACCCGCAGGCCCGGCAGCAGCGCGGCGGCGGCGCGGGCGCCGGTGGCCACCAGCACCGCGCGGCAGCGGAAGACGCCGTGCTCGGCCGTGGTCACCGCGTTGGTCGCCACCGCCGTGGCCCGTACGCCGGTGCGCACCGTGCCCGGCGGCAGGGTCCGCGCCAGCAGCTCCGGCAGCGCCTCCGCGCCGCCCTCCGGTACGCCCAGCCGCCCGCCGGCGAAGGCCCGCAGGGCCAGGTCGGCGCACCGGCTGGACGTGGTCAGCTCCGGGTCGCACAGCAGGGCGGCGAGCAGCGGACGCAGGAAGCCGTCGATCGTGCGGGCGGGCAGCCCGCGCAGGGACAGGGCCTGCGCCGCGGGCAGTTCCGGGCGGGCCAGCAGCCGGGTGACCGGCGTCGCCGCGAGCCGGGTCAGGGCGGCGCTCAGCCGGGCCTGGTCGACGGCGGTGCCCAGCGGGGCCCCCGCCCGGCCCCGGTACGCCGCCGCCTGCCGCCCGGCGGCCCGGGGGAGCGGACCGGGCCGCCCGGACAGCGGGACCGGCGGGCGCGGGCCCGGCACCCCCCTGGGGGCGCTCGCCAGGGCGCGTACCGCGTGAAGTGCGCTCCGTGTGCCCCCGGCGCCCGCGGGGGCGCCCGCCCGGTGGTGGCGCCCCTCGCTGTGCAGCAGCACCCCCGGGGCGAACGGCCGGAGCGTGAGGCCGTCCAGGCCCGGCGCGTCCCGCAGTTCGGGACACGACATCGGGATCAACTGCCCGATCCGGTCGAGCCGGAAGCCGTCGACCTTCTCGGTGGCCATCCGCCCGCCCACCGTACGGGCGGCCTCCAGGACCACCGTCGACACCCCCTGACTGGTCAGCCGGTGCGCCGCGGAGAGCCCGGCGACCCCGGCCCCCACGACGACGACGTCCGCCTGGAACGTGGGCTCAAGCACGTGCCCCTCCTCGAGGTTGCGCGGCCGCTGGAGACGTGATGCCCCCAACTCGCTTCCGGAATACCCGAGTTCGGACCGAGCGTAGGGGGACGTGTTCGGTGCGGAGGAGCCGCGCGGAGACAGGGCACGGTCGCACGACGGTCGCATGCCGTCCGTGCCGTGCGCGCGGGGGAGGGCGGGGTGCCGCGTGCGGCGCGACGCCGCGGTGGGAGGGCGCGCCGACGGGCCGGGCGCCTCGCCCGAGTCCCTCGAAGCGCCCCGTCGCGGCCGGGCGGCCGGCCGGACGGCCGACCGGTCACAGCGCCGCCCGGATCGCCCCGTCGATCTCCGGGAACGCGAACCGGAACCCCGACTCCAGCAGGCGCGTCGGCAGCACCCGGGCGCTGCCCAGCACGTCCCCGGCCAGCTCGCCCAGCACCGCGCGCAGCACCGGCGCGGGCACCGCGAAGGGCGCCGGCCGGTGCAGTACGCGCCCCATGGCCACGGTGATCTCACGGTTGGTCAGCGGGTGCGGGGCGGTCAGGTCGAACGGGCCGGACAGGTCCTCGCGCTCCAGCAGGTGCCGGAGCGCGGCCACCTCGTCGTGCAGCGCGATGAACGACCAGTACTGCCGCCCGTCGCCCAGCCTCCCCCCGAGCCCCGCCCGGAACAGCGGGAACAGCTTCCCCCAGGCCCCACCGCCCCGGGCGACGACCAGCCCGGTCCGGGCGAACACCGTGCGCACGCCCGCCTCACGGGCGGGGGCCGCGGCGGCCTCCCACGCCACGCACAGCTCCGGCAGGAACCCCTCGCCCGCGGGCGCCCGCTCGTCCACCGCGCGGTCGCCGGTCTCCCCGTAGTAGCCGATCGCGCTGCCGTTCACGAAGACCCGCGGCGGCCGGTCCAGGCCGGCCACCGCGCGGGCCAGCGCCGCCGTGCCCTGGACCCGGCTGTCCACGAGGAGCTTCTTGTACGCCGCCGTCCAGCGCCGGTCGCCGATCCCGGCCCCCGCCAGGTTCACCACCGCCTCGCAGCCCGCGAGCCCGGCCGCGTCCACCCGCCCCCGCCCGGGGTCCCACCGCACCTCGCCCGCGTCCCGGGGCGCGCGCCGCACCAGGCGCACCACCTCGTGGCCGTCGGCCGCCAGGGAACGCGCCAGCGCGCTGCCGATCAGACCGGACGCGCCGGCCACCGCGATACGGGAGGGAGTGCGGGAAGGAGCCATGCGCCCATCCTGCCGCGCGGGCGGGAAAAACCCCGGCCGGCCCGCGCCGCCCGCGTCGTACAGTGACCGTCATGCCCGCCCCGTACATACGTCACGCCCGGCCCGACGACGAGCCGGCGCTCGCCCGCCTCGACCGCGAGACCTGGTCCTACCAGCACGCCGTCTCCCCGCGGCCGGAGCCGGACGCCCCCTTCTTCAGCGAGCGGTCCGGGCCCGGCGCCCACCTCGTGGCCGAACTGGACGGCACCGTCGTCGGCTACGTCCGCCTCGGCTTGCCCACCCCCCTCGCCTCCAACGCGCACGTCCGGCAGATCCACGGCCTCGCCGTCGCCGACGCCGCCCGCGGCCGGGGCGCCGGGCGGGCGCTGCTGCGCGCCGCCGTCGAGGAGGCCCGGCGCCTGGGCGCCCGCCGCCTCACCCTGCGCGTCCTCGGTCACAACACCGCCGCCCGCAAGCTCTACGAGTCCGAGGGCTTCGTCGTCGAGGGCGTCCAGCCCGAGGAGTTCCACCTCGACGGCGAGTACGTCGACGACGTCCTCATGGGCCGGTCCCTGACCTGACCCGCCGTCAGGCCGTCACCGGCACGCCGGTGTCCACCGCGGCCGTCGCCCCGGCCGCGCGCCGCGCCTGCGGCGCCACCTCCGCCGCCGTCAGCACATAGCCCGTCCCGGCGTCGGAGGTGGAGCGGGCGAACACCACACCGAACACCCGGCCGTCGGTGGTCAGCAGCGGCCCGCCGGAATTGCCCGGCCGGACCGTGGACCGTATGGAGTAGATTTCCCGGGTGACCGTCCCGTCGCGGTAGATGTTCTGCCCCGTCGCCCGCACCCGGCCGGCCACCGTCGCCGCCCTGAGGTCCAGGTCGCCGTCTTGCGGATAGCCCGCGACCACCGCCGCCGCGCCCCGCCCGGCGTCGTCGTCGAAGCGCAGGACGGGCGCCTCCAGCCCCGGCACGTACAGCACGGCCACGTCCTGCTCCGGGTCGAACAGCACCACCCGCGCCTCGTACGCCGGTCCCACGCCGCCCACTCGCACGGTCGGGTCGTCGATTCCGGCGACCACGTGGGCGTTGGTCATCACCCGCTCCCGCGCGTACACGAACCCGCTGCCCTCGCGCCCCTGCGTGCCCGTGACGCCCTCGACCTTGACCGTGCTCGACCTGGCCGCGTCGGTGGCCGCCGCCGTGACGCTGTCCCCCGAGGGCTCGGCGACCTCCGCCGTCGCCTCCGCCTCGAAGGGGTTGAAGACCTGCGGGAACCCGGCCTCCGCCAGCGCCGAGGTGGCTCGCGCGAACCACCCCGGGGTGGTGTCCGGCATCGCCCGCTGCACCCCGCCCAGCAGCCTGGAGTCCCGGATCGCCGAGGCGACCGGCGGCGACGAGGACGCCGCCAGGACGCTCGCCGCCACCCACGCCACGACCAGCACCGCCGCCGCGTTGGCCGCCGCGCCGCCGACGCCGTCGGCCACCCTGAGCGGCCCGGCGTCCAGCTCCCGCCGCAGCCTCAGCGCCAGCCTCCCCGCCAGTTCGTGGCCCAGCGCCGCCGGGACCACCACCGTGAGCACCGCCGCCACCGTCGCCCCGGTCGTCCCCGGCGCCACCAGGTCCACCACCCACGGCAGCAGCCACACGCCGACCACCGCGCCGCCCACGAACCCGGCGAGCGAGACACAGCCGGCCACCAGTCCGCGCCGGTACCCCGACGCCGCGTAGGCCAGGACCAGCAGCGCCAGCGGGATGTCGAGCAGGCCCACACGAGCCGCCTTTCTCTCGGACCCTTCGGGACCCTCGGGTACGCACGCGACGGGCCCGGTGATCAGCCGGTGCCGGGCGACGGGCCGGCGGGCGGCCCGGCACCGCGGTCATCCGGGAGAACGTCGCGGACCGGGACGATGGTTCCACCGGGTGGCACCCCACACGTCGCGCAGGCGCCGGAACCACCGGACAGTGGGTGGCATGGGTGTGCAGCGAAGGCGGCGCGGGCCGCGCGGACGGCGCCGGGCCCGGCTGCCGGTCCCCGCGCTGGTGCTGCTGGGCGCCCTGCCCGGCCTCGCCGCCGTGGTCGCGCTGCTGCTGTACGCGGGCGGCGCCGAGCGCACCACCGCCGGACGGCCCCGCTCCGCGCAGGAGACCGGCGGGTACACCGCCCCCCGGCCGCCCGTCGTCCCCCGGTCCGTCTGGCTGGGCGACGCCGGCCGCGAGCAGCCGCCGCCGCGCTACGACGACGAGGTGGTCGCCGTCTTCGTCCACCACACCGACACGCCCAACGGCTACGACTGCGCCGACACGCCCCGCATCCTGCGCGACATCTACACCGGCCAGACCGGCGTCCGCGACTGGGACGACCTCGGCTACAACTTCGTCGTCGACCGCTGCGGCACCATCTACGAGGGCCGCGCCGGGGGCGTCGACCGGGCCGTCACCGGCGCCCACACCCAGGGCTTCAACCACCGCACCACCGGCATCGCCGCGCTCGGCACCTTCACCGCCGGGGTGCCCGTGCCGGACGCGCTGACCGACGCGATCGCCGCGCTGGCCGCCTGGAAGCTGGGCCCCTCCGGCACCGACCCGCGCGGCCGGGTCCGCCTGGTCTCCAGCAACGGCCTCAGCCGGTACGCCGCCGGCGCCACCGCCACGCTGCCCGCCGTCGCCGGTCACGACGAGGGGTACCAGACCAGTTGCCCCGGCGCCGCCCTGCGCGCCCGGTTGCCCGAGATCCGGCAGCGCGCGGCCGGCCTCCAGCACCGGGGCCGCCACCCGCAGGCCCGGCACAGCGACCGGGCAGCCCCCTCCGATCCCGGCCCCCTGCGGTCGCTGCCGGAAGCCGGCCGGAGGCGGGGACCATGACGACCGATGACGACCTGCCCGCCGGCCGGCCCGACGCCGCCCGGCGTGAGGGAACCCCGGGGCCCTCAGTCCCCGAACCGCTCCCACAGCCGGGGGAACCGCTCGGCGAGGGCCCGGTCGTCCTCCAGGTCGACCGGCGCCCCCACCGGCTCCGCGGGCGCGGGCGCCAGCCCGAGGTCGGGGGCGACGGTGCCGGTGAGCTGCTCGTACGCCTCGTCGGCCGCGTAACCGAGGTCCTCGCCGTCGCCGTCGACCTCCTCGTCGAAGTCGTCCAGCAGCTCCGCGAGCGCGTCCGGCTCGTGCACCGCGCCCTCGTAGACCTCCCGGCCCTGGCCGATCAGCCAGCAGCGGAAGAAGTCGAAGGCGTCGTCGCCGGCGCCGCCGAGCAGGACCCAGGCGGCGCCCCACAGATCCCAGGTGTACGCGCGGTTGTAGCGCGCCTCGAAGTGGCGGGCGAAGTCCAGGACCGCCTCCGGGTCCAGCCGGCAGAGCCGTTCCACCAGCAGGTCGGCCTGCTCCTCGGGGTCGCCCTCCGCACCCCGGCGGGAGGAGTCGATCAGCTCCCAGAACTCCGTCTCGTCCATCACGGGTCCAGCATCGGCCCTGGGCGGGCGGGACGCACGCGGAGCCCACAGATCGTTATCTCCCGCCCTGGATCTCCCCGAAGTCACCCCGGGCTCACCCCGGGATCACCCCGGACCGGCCCCGTGTCACTGGCCGTACAGCGCGGCCAGGCGCCGGGCGTCCGCCGCGCACCGGGCGCGCAGTTCCTCCGGGGCCAGCACCTCCGCCTCCGGGCCGAGCGCGCGGAGCTGGCTGTGGGCGACCTCCGCCGACTCCACCGGGAGCGTCACCGTCACCCACCCGTCCGCGCCGGGCGGCCCCGCCGCCTCGAGCGCCCGCCGCGCGGCCGGCGGGTCCACGGCGTACGGCAGTCGCCGCACGCCCTCGGGGGAGAGCCGCAGGACGACCTCGGCGCGCAGGATCGACAGCGCGAACTGCTCCGCCCGCTCCGCCCAGAACCCGGGCAGGTCGAACTCCTCGTCCCGCGCGAACCGCTCCCCGTCCGCCGCCACCGAGCGGAACCGGTCGATCCGGTAGACCCGGAAGGACCCGCCGCCGGCGTCCCGCGCGACCCGCGCGCACAGGTACCAGACCCCCGCCTTCAGCACCAGCCCGTACGGCTCCAGCACCCGCTCGACCTCGCTCTCGCCGCGCCGGTAGCGGGCGGTGATCCGCCGGTCGTCCCACACCGCGTCCGCCACCGCGGGCAGCAGCTCGGGCGTCTCCGGCTCGGTGAACCAGCCCGGCGCGTCCAGGTGGAAACGCTGCGCGGCCGTCCGGGAGGCGTCCCGCAGCGACGGCAGCAGCGCCGCCGACACCTTCAGCCGGGCCGCCGACGCCGCGTCCGCCAGGCCCATGTCGCGCAGCGCCCCCGGCACCCCCGACAGGAACAGCGCCTCCGCCTCGCCGCGGGCCAGCCCCGTCAGCCGGGTCCGGTACCCGCCGATCAGCCGGTACCCGCCCGCCCGGCCCCGGTCCGCGTACACCGGCACGCCCGCCTCCGACAGGGCCTGCGCGTCCCGGGTGACGGTCCGCTCGGACACCTCCAGCTCCCGGGCCAGCTCGGCGGCGGTCATCGAGGGCCGGGACTGGAGCAACAGCACCATCTTGATGAGGCGGGCAGCACGCATGGCCCACATCATGCAGGAAACGCGGGAGGCCCCCGCCGGGCGGCGGGGGCCTCCTCACGAAGAGGCTGTCACAGGCCGTAGCGCTCGCGCGCCTCCTTCACGGCCGTCGCCTTGACCTCGCCGCGCCGGGCCAACTGGGCCAGCGCCGCGACGACCACGGACTCCGCGTCGACACCGAAGTGGCGGCGGGCGTCCTCACGGGTGTCCGACAGGCCGAAGCCGTCGGCGCCCAGCGAGGACCAGTCCTGCTCCACCCACTGCGCGATCTGGTCCGGGACCTGGCGCATGTAGTCGGAGACCGCCAGCACCGGACCCTCGGCGCCCTGCAGCGCCTGCCGCAGGTACGGCACCCGGTCCTCGCCGCGCAGCAGCGCCGCGTCGGCCTCCATCGCGTCCCGGCGCAGCTCGGTCCAGGAGGTCGCGGACCACACGTCGGCGGCCACGCCCCACTCCTCGGCGAGCAGCCTCTGCGCCTTCAGCGCCCAGTGGATCGCCGTACCCGAACCCATGAGCTGGAGACGGGGGGCGTTCGCCACCGGGGTCAGGCCCGCGGACTCCGCGGTGTTGAAGCGGTACAGGCCCTTGACGATGCCCTCGTCGATGCCGAGGCCGGCCGGCTTGGCGGGCTGCGGCAGCGGCTCGTTGTAGACCGTCAGGTAGTAGAAGACGTTCTGGTCCTCGCCCGGCTTGGCCTCGCCGTACATCCGGCGCAGGCCCTCCTTGACGAGGACGGCGATCTCGTAGGCGAACGCCGGGTCGTACGTCAGCGCCGCCGGGTTGGTCGCGGCGATCACCGGGGTGTGGCCGTCGGCGTGCTGGAGGCCCTCGCCGGTCAGCGTGGTGCGCCCGGCGGTGGCGCCGATGAGGAAGCCGCGGCCGAGCTGGTCGCCGAGCTGCCACATCTGGTCGGCCGTGCGCTGCCAGCCGAACATCGAGTAGAAGATGTAGAACGGGATCATCGCCTCGCCGTGCGTCGCGTACGCGGTGGACGCGGCGATGAAGTCGGCCATCGAACCGGCCTCGGTGATCCCCTCGTTGAGGATCTGGCCGTTCTCGGCCTCCTTGTAGTACATGAGCTGGTCACGGTCGACCGGCTCGTACGTCTGGCCCTTGGGCGAGTAGATGCCCAGCGACGGGAAGAGCGACTCCATGCCGAAGGTGCGCGCCTCGTCGGGGACGATCGGCACCCAGCGCTTGCCGGTCTGCTTGTCGCGGACCAGGTCCTTGACCAGGCGGACGAAGGCCATGGTGGTCGCCACGTTCTGCGAGCCGGAGCCCTTGTCGAAGGCGGTGAACGCCTTCTCGGCCGGGGCGGGCAGCGCGGGCAGCGGGTGCGTACGGCGGGCCGGGGCCGGACCGCCGAGGGCGGCGCGGCGCTCCTGGAGGTAGCGGACCTCGGGGGAGCCGGCGCCCGGGTGGCCGTAGGGGACCACGCCGTCGACGAAGTCGCTGTCCTTGATCGGCAGGCCGAGGCGGTCGCGCATCGCCTTGAACTCGTCCACCGTCAGCTTCTTCATCTGGTGGTTGGCGTTCTTCGACGCGAAGCCCTCACCGAGGGTGTGGCCCTTGACGGTCTGCGCCAGGATCACGGTCGGCGCGCCCTTGTGGGCCAGCGCCGCCCGGTACGCGGCGTACACCTTGCGGGCCTCGTGGCCGCCGCGCGAGGTGTGGAAACACTCGATGATCTTGTCGTCGCTCAGCAGCTTCGCCATCTCCGCCAGCGCCGGGTCGGCGCCGAAGAAGTCCTGGCGGATGTAGGCCGCGTCGCGGGTCTGGTACGTCTGGACCTGCGCGTCGGGTACCTCGCGCAGTCGGCGTACCAGCGCGCCCGTGGTGTCGAGCTGGAACAGCTCGTCCCAGGCGGTGCCCCACAGCGTCTTGACGACGTTCCAGCCGGCGCCGCGGAACTGGGCCTCCAGCTCCTGCACGATCTTGAAGTTGGCGCGGACCGGGCCGTCCAGGCGCTGCAGGTTGCAGTTGATGACGAAGGTCAGGTTGTCCAGGCCCTCGCGGGAGGCGAGCGCGAGTGCCGCCGTCGACTCCGGCTCGTCCATCTCGCCGTCGCCGAGGAACGCCCACACGTGCGAGGCGGAGGTGTCCTTGATGCCGCGGGCGGTCAGGTAGCGGTTGAACCGCGCCTGGTAGATCGCGGAGAGCGGGCCCAGGCCCATGGAGACGGTGGGGAACTCCCACAGCCAGGGCAGCCGCCGGGGGTGCGGGTAGGAGGGCAGGCCGTTGCCGCCGGACTCGCGGCGGAAGTTGTCGAGGTGGTCCTCGGTCAGCCGGCCGTCGAGGAAGGCGCGGGCGTAGATGCCGGGGGAGGCGTGGCCCTGGATGTAGAGCTGGTCGCCGGAGCCGTCCCCCTCCTTGCCCTTGAAGAAGTGGTTGAAGCCGGTCTCGTAGAGCCAGGCCGCGGAGGCGAAGGTGGCGATGTGGCCGCCGACGCCGGCTTTGCTGCCGCGGGTCACCATCGCCGCCGCGTTCCAGCGGCTCCAGGCGGTGATCCGGGACTCCATCTCCTCGTCGCCGTCGACGACGGGCTCGGCGGAGGTGGGGATGGTGTTGACGTAGTCCGTCTCGAGGAGCTTCGGCAGTGCGACGCCGGCTCCCTCGGCACGCTCCAGCGTGCGCCGCATCAGGTACGCGGCACGGTGCGGCCCGGCCGCCTTGGCGACGGCGTCCAGGGAGGCCTGCCACTCGGCGGTCTCCTCCGGGTCCCGGTCGGGGAGCTGGTCGAGCGCGCTCGGCTGGATGGCGTAGGGGTCGGTCATGTCGCCGCCTTCCTCAGTCGAAGGGGGGGTGCCCTTGTGTCTTTGGCAGGACAGGGCGTGCGGCTCCGGTGGGAGCACGTCGGTGACTGTAACTCGCTGATCGATGATCGATCAAAGGGTGCGGGGCGAAAATCCCCGGATCACGGGAAAGTCGGCACGGGGTGTCTCCGACGGTGGCACGGGGTGACGGTTTTCGCAGGTGAGGTGCGGCTTCTGACGCGGGTGCGTCGTGGCCGACCGCGGAACTCCCTCAGGCGCGGGGAGCACACCCCAGGACATGGGACTTCACCAGGTCCGCGATCCGCGGGTCGCGGCGCTTGAAGGCGGCGACCAGCTCCTCGTGCTCCTCGGCGTACGACTGCTGCACCGTCCCCAGCCAGCGGATCGACAGCGCGGTGAAGACCTCGATGCCCAGCCCCTCCCAGGTGTGCAGCAGCACCGAGTTGCCCGCCGCCCGCACCAGCTCCCGGTGGAAACCGACCGTGTGCCTGACCTGCGCCGTGCCGTCGGCCATCCGGTCCGCCTCGTAGAGCGCGCCGACGTGCGGCTCCAGGGCCGAGCAGTCCTCGGCCAGCCTCGCCGCCGCCAGCTCCGCCGCGATCGCCTCCAGACCGGCCCGGACCGGGTAGCTCTCCTCCAGGTCGGCGGCGGTCAGATTGCGCACCCGTACGCCCTTGTTCGGCGCCGACTCGATCAGCCGCAGCGACTCCAGCTCGCGCAGCGCCTCCCGCACCGGCGTCTGGCTGACCTCCAGCTCGGTGGCGATCCGCCGCTCCACGATCCGCTCGCCCGGCTGCCAGCGCCCGCTGATGATCCCCTCCAGGATGTGCTCGCGGATCTGCTCGCGCAGCGAGTGGACGACGGGCGCGGTCATGAAGGGCTCCTTAGGGAGGGGCCCGTTCCGGCCCCCTGGGGCGTTGACGTTTAGACAATACGGCCGTCGGCCTCCGGCGGAAGGGCGCATACGGGGGCTTTCGCGCAGGTGAGACGAGGCTTACACGCGGGGGTGCGCAGAACCGACGGCGCCCCCGCCCGGAAAGCTCCGGACGGGGGCGCCGCGGGGACCGTGGGGGTCAGAGGCCCAGCTCGACCTCGAACTCGCCCGCCTCCAGGATGGCCTTGACCGCGGTCAGGTAACGCGCGGCGTCGGCACCGTCCACCAGGCGGTGGTCGTAGGACAGGGTCAGGTACGTCATGTCGCGGACGCCGATGGCCGTGCCCTCCTCCGTCTCGATCACGGCGGGGCGCTTGACCGTCGCGCCGATGCCGAGGATCGCGACCTGGCCCGGCGGCACGATGATCGTGTCGAACAGCGCGCCGCGCGACCCGGTGTTGGAGATGGTGAAGGTCGCGCCGGACAGCTCGTCCGGGGTGATCTTGCTGGCCCGGACCTTGCCCGCCAGCTCGGCCGTGGCCTTGGCGATACCGGCGATGTTCAGGTCGCCGGCGCGCTTGATGACCGGGGTCATCAGGCCCTTCTCGGAGTCCACCGCGATACCGATGTTCTCGGTGTCGAAGTAGGTGATGGTCCCCTCGGCCTCGTTGATCTTGGCGTTGATGGCCGGGTGGGCCTTCAGCGCCTGGGCCGCGGCCTTGACGAAGAACGGCATCGGGGAGAGCTTGACGCCCTCGCGGGCCGCGAACGCGTCCTTGGCCCGGCCGCGCAGCTTCATCAGCTTCGTGACGTCGACCTCGACGACCGAGGACAACTGCGCCTGCTCGTGCAGCGCCTTGACCATGTTGTCGCCGATGACCTTGCGGATGCGCGGCATCTTGACGGTCTGGCCGCGCAGCGGCGACGCCTCCAGCTTCGGCGCCTGCTTGGCGGCCGGGGCAGCGGCGGCGGCCGGCGCCGGGGCGGCACTGGCGGCCTTCGCGGCCTCGGCGGCGGCGATGACGTCCTGCTTGCGGATGCGGCCGCCCACGCCGCTGCCCGAGACGGTGGACAGGTCGACGCCGTTCTCGGCGGCGAGCTTGCGCACCAGCGGGGTGACGTAGGCACCGTCGTCGGCCGGCTTGGCGGCGGCCGGAGCCGGGGCCTGGGCGGCCGGGGCCTGGGCCGGGGCCGGAGCCGGAGCGGCGGCCGGGGCCGGAGCGGCGGCCGGGGCGGGCGCCGGGGCGGAGGGGACCGGCTCGGGAGCCGGGGTCTCCTGCTGCTGCGGGGCCGGAGCCGTCGGCGCCTGCGGCGCGGCCTGCGCCTGCGGGGCCGGGGCGGGCTCGGGCTGGGCCGGCGCCTCGGGGGCGGCCGGGGCGGCGGCCGGAGCGGCACCCGCCTCGCCGATGACGGCGAGCTTGGCGCCGACCTCGGCGGTCTCGTCCTCGCCGACCACGATCTCCAGCAGCGTGCCCGAGGCGGGCGCCGGGATCTCGGTGTCGACCTTGTCGGTGGAGACCTCCAGCAGCGGCTCGTCGGCCTCGACGGTGTCACCGACCGACTTCAGCCAGCGGGTGACGGTGCCCTCGGTGACGGACTCGCCGAGCGCGGGCAGGACCACGTCCGTGCCCTCGGCGGAGCCGCCGCCGGAGCTGGCCTCGGCGGTGGGAGCGGGCGCCGGGGCGGCCTGCTCGGTGGAGGGGGCGGCCGGCGCCGGCTCGGGAGCCGGCTCGGCGACCTGCTCGGCCTGCGGGGCCGGCTCCGCCGCCGGGGCGCCGGACCCGTCGTCGATCAGCGCCAGCTCGGCGCCGACCTCGACCGTCTCGTCCTCGGCGACCTTGATGGAGGACAGCACGCCGGAGGCGGGGGCCGGGATCTCGGTGTCGACCTTGTCGGTCGAGACCTCGAGCAACGGCTCGTCGGCCTCGACGCGCTCACCCTCGGCCTTCAGCCAGCGGGTGACGGTGCCCTCGGTGACGCTCTCGCCGAGCGCCGGCAGGGTTACGGAAACCGCCATGGTTTCGGTTGCTCCTAACGAATTGCGGAAGTCTGTGTCGTCGCGCCCGATGACCGAAGGCGTCAGTCGTGCATGTGCAGGGGCTTGCCGGCCAGGGCCAGGTGGGCCTCGCCCAGCGCCTCGTTCTGCGTGGGGTGGGCGTGGATGAGCTGGGCGACCTCGGCGGGCAGCGCCTCCCAGTTGTAGATGAGCTGGGCCTCGCCGACCTGCTCGCCCATGCGGTCGCCGACCATGTGGACGCCGACCACGGCACCGTCCTTGACCTGGACGAGCTTGATCTCGCCCGCGGTCTTCAGAATCCGGCTCTTGCCGTTGCCGCCGAGCGGGAACTTGATGGTGACGACCTTGTCCGCGCCGTAGACCTCCTTGGCCTTGGCCTCGGTGACGCCCACGGAGGCGACCTCGGGGTGGCAGTACGTCACCCGCGGGACACCGTCGTAGTCGATCGGGACGACCTTCAGACCGGCCAGCCGCTCCGCCACCAGGATGCCCTCGG
The DNA here is from genome assembly GCF_042899225.1 of Streptomyces sp. NPDC000134. Classification (NCBI taxonomy): domain Bacteria; kingdom Bacillati; phylum Actinomycetota; class Actinomycetes; order Kitasatosporales; family Streptomycetaceae; genus Streptomyces; species Streptomyces sp. NPDC000134. The sequence goes on along the minus strand of NZ_JBIAZN010000004.1, from coordinate 395,468 downwards.
CGAAGCCGACGTGCGCGAGCTGGAGGGTGGGCACCAGGTCGCCGACGGCGGAGACGGTCGGCACGTTGGTCCGCATGTACTCGTCGACCAGGACGTAACCGCGGTCCATGGCGACCCCGGCCTCCTCGTAGCCCAGGCCCTGCGAGACCGGGCCGCGGCCGACGGCGACGAGCAGGATCTCGGCCTCGAACTCCTTGCCGTCGGCGAGGGTGACCTTGACACCGTCCTGGGTGTACTCGGCCTTCTCGAAGAAGGTGCCCAGGTTGAACTTGATGCCGCGCTTGCGGAAGGCGCGCTCCAGCAGCTTGGAGCTGTTCTCGTCCTCGACCGGGACGAGGTGCTTCATGCCCTCGATGACGGTGACGTCGGTGCCGAAGGACTTCCACGCGGAGGCGAACTCGACGCCGATGACGCCGCCGCCCAGGACGATCGCGGACTTCGGCACGCGGTCCAGGGTGAGGGCGTGGTCGGAGGAGATGATGCGGTTGCCGTCGATCTCCAGGCCGGGCAGCGACTTCGGCACGGAGCCGGTCGCCAGCAGGATGTGGCGGCCCTGGACCCGCTGGCCGTTCACGTCGACGGAGGTGGGGGAGGACAGCTTGCCCTCACCCTCGATGTACGTCACCTTGCGGGAGGCGATCAGACCCTGCAGGCCCTTGTACAGGCCGGAGATCACATCGTCCTTGTACTTGTGGACCGCCGCGATGTCGATGCCCTCGAAGGTGGCCTTGACACCGAACTGCTCGCTCTCGCGGGCCTGGTCGGCGATCTCACCGGCGTGCAGCAGCGCCTTGGTGGGGATGCAGCCGTTGTGCAGGCAGGTGCCGCCGACCTTGCCCTTCTCGATCAGGGCGACGTCCAGACCAAGCTGCGCCCCGCGCAGGGCCGCGGCGTAACCACCGCTACCACCGCCGAGGATCACTAGGTCGAAAACGGTGCTGGCGTCGTTCGCCACGTCACGTCCTCCATGCATGTGCGCCGTACGCCGGTCTTCGCTGACCGGCAGGCGGCTGGTGTCCGGCCGCTCGTTCTTCGGCCCTGGGTGGGGCCCTGTCCTGCCGAACCCCATCTTCGCACCTGCGGCCCCCCGACGAGACGCCGGGCCGGGGTGTGAGACACAGCACGTTCACGCCCGGGGGCGCGGGGAACTGCGCGACGGGCCGCGGCGGACCCGCACCCGCGCGATCACCCGCGCCCCCGGGCTGCCGGGCGCCCTAGCCCAGATCGCCCGCGGCGGTCAACTCCGCCAGCCGTACCAGCGTCCGCACCGCCGTACCCGTGCCTCCCTTGGGCGTGTACCCGAACGGCCCGCTCTCGTTGAACGCCGGGCCCGCGATGTCCAGGTGCGCCCAGGAGATCCCCTCGCCCACGAACTCGCGCAGGAACAGGCCGGCGACCAGCCCGCCGCCCATCCGCTCACCCATGTTGGCGATGTCGGCGACGGGGGAGTCCATGCCCTTGCGCAGGTGCTCCGGCAGCGGCATCGGCCAGGCCGGCTCCCCGACCTCCTCGGCCGCCTCGTGCACCGCGGCGCGGAACGCGTCGTCGTTGGCCATGATCCCGAACGTCCGGCTGCCCAGCGCCAGCATCATCGCGCCGGTCAGCGTGGCCACGTCCACGATCGCGTCCGGCTGCTCCTGCGAGGCCGCCCACAGCGCGTCGGCGAGGACGAGGCGCCCCTCGGCGTCGGTGTTGAGCACCTCCACGGTCTTGCCGCTGTACATCCGCAGCACGTCACCCGGGCGGGTGGCGGAACCGGAGGGCATGTTCTCGGCCAGCGCCAGCCAGCCGGTGACGTTGACCTCCAGGCCGAGCCGCGCGGCGGCGACGACCGCGGCGAACACGGCGGCGGCACCGGCCATGTCGCACTTCATCGTCTCGTTGTGCCCGGCGGGCTTGAGCGAGATGCCGCCCGAGTCGTAGGTGATGCCCTTGCCGACGAAGGCGAGGGACTTCTTCGCCTTGGACGAGGTGTACGACAGCTTCACCAGCCGCGGCCCGGCCGCCGAACCGGCGCCGACGCCGAGGATGCCGCCGTAGCCGCCCTTGGTGAGCGCCTTCTCGTCGAGCACCTGCACCTTGATGCCGTGTTCCTTGGCGGCGGCCTGCGCGATGGCGGCGAACGCCTCGGGGTCGAGGTCGTTGGGCGGGGTGTTGACCAGGTCGCGGGCCCGGTTCAGCTCCTCGGCGACGGCGGCGGCGCGCTCCAGCGCGGCCTTGTACGCCTTGTCGCGGGGCTTGCCGCCGAGCAGCACGGCCTCGGCCAGCGGCGCCTTGCCGTTCTTGGCCTTGGCGTCCTTGCCGGTGTCCTTGTAGGCGTCGAAGACGTACGCGCCGAGCAGCACGCCCTCGCCGACGGCACCGGCGTCGGCGGCGTCGGCCAGCGGCAGCGCGAACGCGGCCTTCTTCGCTCCGGTCAGGGCGCGGGCGGCGACACCGGCGGCCCTGCGCAGGGCCTCGCCGTCGTAACCGGCGTCCTTCTCGGGCGCGGTGCCCAGGCCCACCGCCACCACGAGCGGCGCCTTGAAACCGGCCGGTGCCGGCACCTTCGTCACCTCGCCCTCGGCCCCGGACGCGCCGAGGGTCTCCAGGACGCCGGCCAGCCCGCCGTCGTACGCCTTGTCCACGGCCTCGGCGCCCGGCGCGACGACCAGGCCGCCCCTGGCGCTGGACGCGGTGCCCTTGGCGACCCCGATCACGATCGCGTCGACCCGCAGGCCGGGCGCCGCGGAGGTGCTGAGAGTGAGAGCAGTCACGGTGGTGAAATCTCGCTTCCGTATGAATTCCGGTGAAGTGCCGGTGTGTGGCCGAATGCGGTGGGTCGACCGGGCCCGACAACCGACCCTAGATCCCTCCTGCGATGCGGTCTCCACCTGGGCGGGCGAAAGCCCGGCACGAGCCTACGCTCGCGGGCCCCTTCCCTCATGCCCGCGCACGGGTGCCGGCCGGTCAGCCGAGGGCGAGGACGACCAGCGCGATGGTGGCCGCCGTCTCCGCGAGCCCGCCGAAGACGTCGCCGGTGACGCCGCCGAGACGGCCGCGGCAGTGGCGCAGCAGCAGTTCGGCGCCGGCCAGGGCGCCGAGCACGGCCAGCGCGGCCCGTGCCGCGTCGTACGGTCCGAGCAGCGCGCCCGCCGCCGCGGCCAGCGCCGTGCCGGCCGCGGCGACGGCCAGCGCCGTCCGGGCCGGGACGGTTCCGGCGACGGCCGCGCCCAGTCCCCCCGGGCGGGCGGGCGGCACGCCGGTCCGGGCGGCGAGGGTCAGCGCGAGGCGGGCGGCGGCCGCCGAGACCACGGCGGCGACCGCGCCCCGGGCCCAGGAGTCCTCGTACGCCCGCGCCAGCGCGGCCACCTGGGCGAGCAGCACCAGCACGAGGGTGATCACGCCGAACGGCCCGATGTCCGACTGCTTCATGATCCGCAGCGCGTCCTCGGCCGGCTTGCCGCTGCCCAGCCCGTCCGCGGTGTCGGCCAGCCCGTCCAGATGCAGCCCGCGGGTGAGCGCCGCCGGTACCGCGGCGGTGGCGACGGCGGCGAGCAGCGGGCCCGCGCCGAGGAGCAGCAGCAGCGCCCCGAGGGCGGCGGCGCAGCAGCCGACGGCCAGCCCGGCGAGCGGCGCGCACACCATGCCGCCGCGTGCGGCCGGCCGGTCCCAGCGGGTCACCCGGACCGGGAACACGGTGAGCGTGCCGAACGCGAAACGGACCCCGTCGGAAACTGACCTGAACACCGACGCAGCCTATCCACCGGCCCCGATCGCCCGGTGCCCGGTGCCCGGTCCGGGGCCCGGTCCGGGGCCCGGCCCGCCGCGACGCCCGAACCGGCGGTTACGCCTCCTCGCCGGTGGCGGCCGGGGCCTTCGCGGTCTCGGCGGGCCCGGCCGTCCCGGCGGTCCCGGTCGTCTCCGTGGTCCCGGCGGTCCCGGCGGTGCCGGCGGTCCCGGTCGTCCCGGCCGTCTCCGTGGTCCCGGCCGTCCCGGCCGTCCCTGCCGTCTCCGTGGTCCCGGTCGTCTCCGTGGTCTCCAGGGTCTCCGGCGACTCCGGCGACTCCGGCTCCTCGGGGCGTTCCGGGAGTTCCGCCGCCAGGGACGCCGCCGCCTGCACCAGGGGGAGGGCGAGCAGTGCGCCCGTGGCCTCGCCGACGCGTACGCCCTGGGCGAGCAGGGGCTCCAGGGCCATCCGGTCCAGGGCCTTGGCCTGGCCGGGCTCCCCGCTGTCGTGGGCCGCCAGCCACCAGTCCGGGGCGCGGAACGCGATCCGCTGGCCGACCAGCGCGCAGGCGGCCGTCACCACCCCGTCCAGGATCACCGGCATTTTCCGTACCGCGCTCTGCAGCAGGAAGCCCGTCATCGCCGTGAGGTCGGCGCCGCCCACCGTCGCCAGCAGCCGGAGCTGGTCGCCGAGCACCGGCCGGGCCCGGCGCAGCGCGTCCCGGATCGCCGCGCACTTGCGCATCCAGGCCAGGTCGTCGATGGCCAGCCCGCCGCGCCCGGTGACGACCGAGGCGTCGGTCCCGCACAGCGCCGCCACCAGCACGCCCGCCGCCGTGGTGCCGCCGACGCTCACATCGCCGAGGATCACCAGGTCCGTACCGGAGTCGGCCTCCTCGTCGGCGATCGCGACCCCCGCCCGGAAGGCCGCCTCGGCCTCCTCCAGGGTCAGCGCGTCCTCCACGTCGATCCGTCCGCCGCCGCGCCGCACCCGGTGCCGTACCACCTCGGCGGGCAGCGTCGCCGGGTCGCAGTCCAGCGCCATGTCGACGACCCGCACCGGCACGCCGAGCCGCCGGGCCAGCACGGACACCGGCCGCCCGCCCGCCAGCACCTCGCGGACCAGTTCCCCGGCGCTGCTCGCAGGGCGGGCCGAGACGCCCAGCTCGGCGACCTTGTGGTCGCCGGCGAAGAGCACCACCCGCGGCCGTTCGACCGGCCGCACCGGCACGGCGGACCGGGCCGCGGCCAGCCACTCGCCCAGGTCGTCCAGGCGGCCCAGCGCCCCGGGCGGCACGACCAGACGCTCCCGGCGCGCCTCGGCGTCGCGGCGGACCCCGCCGTCCGGGCGCTCGATCAGATCGGTGAAGTCGTCGAGATTCAGCGAGCTCATTCGCCGAACAGTACCGGCCGCGATCGCCCGCGACCGAGGGCACATCCCGGCCGCCCCCGAGCGGCGCCGTTGCACCCACCACCGGCATCCCATACGTTCCGTTTCGCCAGGAATGTCATACGTCCGCCCGGGAGCCGCCCATGACCGCGCCGCCGTCCCCCGCCGTCCCGCCGGCCGCGGCCCCGCCCCCACCGCCGTACGCCCCGCACCGCGAGGACTGCCCCTGGTGCGGCTCCCGCCGGCTGCGCTCCTCGCCGCGCGGAGGGCCCGTGCCGGGCCGGCCGGCCCTCGCCGTCTGCCGGGACTGCCGCCACGCCTTCCGCAACCCGCCGCCCAGCCCCGGGGTGGAACGCCCCGAGGGCCGCCCCGTCCGGGCCGCCGTCCGGCTCCGGCACCGGCTGGCCGTCCGCGCGGTGCTGCGGCACTGCCGGGAACCGGAGAGCTGGCTCGACGTGGGCACCGGCGACGCCGGACTGCCGCGCACGGCACGCCGGTCGCTGCCGTACACCGCGTTCGACGGCCTCGACCTCACCCACCGCGTGCTGCGCGCCCGCGCCGCCGGGCACGTCGAGGAGGCGTACCTCGGCCGGCTGACGGACCCGCACCTGACCGCCCTGCTGCGCGCCCGCTACGACGTCGTCAGCCTGCTGCACCTGGACCGCAGCCCCGATCCGCGCGCCGAACTCCGCGCCGCCCTGCACGTCCTGCGCCCCGGCGGCCACCTCCTGATCGACACCGCCGACCCCCGCGCCCTGCTCCTCATCCCGCCCACGGCCCGCCCCGCCGCCCGCTTGCACACCGAACTGACCGCCGCGGGCTGCACCCTGCTCACCACCCCCGCCGGCCACCGCGTCCTCGCCCGCCGTTAGGGCCTGTCCGGGCCCCGCAGCACCAGCGCCTGCCCCGCCACCACCAGCAGGACGTGTTCGCACTCCGCGGCGAACGCCGCGTTGAGGCGGCCGAGTTCGTCGCGGTAGCGGCGGCCCGAGGCGGTGGCCGGGACGATGCCCGAGCCGACCTCGTTGGAGACGGCGACGACCGTGCGGCGGGTGGCGCGCACCGCGTCGGTCAGCTCCCGGGTGCGCAGCTTCAGCGCCCGCTCCCCGCCGCCCGCCCACTCGGCGTCGTCCCACGCCCCGACGGCGTCCATCGCGTCCGTCAGCCACAGCGACAGGCAGTCGATCAGCAGCGGCGGCCCGTCCTCGGCCAGCAGCGGCACCAGGTCGCAGGTCTCCGCCGTCCGCCAGGAACCGGGGCGCCGCTCCCGGTGCGCCGAGACCCGCGCCGCCCACTCGGTGTCCCCGCCCCGGGTGCCGCCGGTCGCCACGTACAGCACGTCGGGGAAGGACTCCAGCCGCCGTTCCGCCTCCACCGACTTGCCCGACCGGGCCCCGCCCAGCACCAGCGTCCGGCGCGGTACGTCCGGTACCTCCTCGTACGACCCGACGGTCAGCGTCGTGCCGTCCGGCACCGCCCGCGCGCCCGCCGCCGCGAGCCGCCGCCGCAGCTCGGGGCCGGGCGGCACGTCGTGGTCGAGGTGGACGGCGACGACGTCGGTGGCCGGACCCGCCGCGCCCACCGCCCGCAGCCTCGCCAGCGCGTCCGGCCGGCCCACGACGTCCGCGAGGACCAGGTCGTAGGCGTCGGCGGGCTCCTCCGGCCCGGCGGGCGCCCCGCCCGGCGGCAGGTACAGCAGCCTCGCCCCGTCCGGGCCGGTCACCGCGTACCCCGTGCCGGGCGCGTCCAGCGCCACCGCCCGCACCCGGTGCCCGGTCAGCAGCGCCAGCTCCCGCCCGTCCGGCACCCGCCCGGGGTGCGGCAGCCCGGCCGGCGCCTCCACCGCGGGCCCGTCGTGCGGATGCGACAGCAGCACCTGCCCGACGCCGCTCAGCGAGTGCCCGGCCCGCGCGGCGGCGAACGCGACCCCCGGTGTCAGGTCGAGCAGCACCGCCCCGTCGACGAGCAGCGCCGTCGCGGCGCGGGCGTGCGGCCCCTGCGCGACGGCACAGGCCGCGCAGGGGCAGTCGGGGCGGGGTAGCCCCGCGGGGGCACCGGTGCCTAGCAGAGTGACGTCCACGCCCCGATTTTCGCCGGTCACCGCGGGACCTGCGCGTCCGAGGTCCCCCGAGGAGCGGGAACCGTCCTGTGGGGTACCGGTCCCAGCACATAGGCTGCGACCGGGAGCCGGACCAAGATCCGGCTTCCGTTCTGCATGTGCTCACATCTTGGAGGCGTACATGGCGGCATGGACGTGGCGGTTCGAGACGGCCGACGGGACGGAGGTCCAGCCCGCGGTGCAGCCCGAGGAGTTCACGACGCAAGGGGACGCCGAGTCGTGGATCGGGGAGCACTGGAAGGACCTGAAGGAGGGCGGCACGGACCAGGTTCGGCTGTTCGAGGACGCCACGGAGATCTACGGCCCGATGAGCCTGCACGCCGAGGACGCCTGACGGCCCCGCCCGGGGCGGCCGCCTCCCGGCCGCCCCGGGCCCGCACCGCACTGCCGGGCATCAGGGCGTCCGGCCCGCCGCCACCCGCCCGGCGTCACCGCGCGCCCGGCGTCACCGCGCGCCCGGCGCCGCCGCGCGCCCGGCGTCACCGCTCGCCCGGCGTCACTGCTCGCCCAGCGTCACCTCGACGGTCCGCTCATCACCGTCCCGGGTGAACGTCACCTTCGTCCGCTCGCCCGGCTCCCGCGACGCCAGCGCCTCGGTGAGCGAGGTGATCGTGGTGACCTCGCTGCCGCCCACCCCGGTGATGACGTCCCCCTCCCGCAGCCCCGCGTCGGCCGCCGCGCCGCCCTCGCGCACCTCGACGACGGCCACCCCGGCGGCCCGGTAGTCGCCGTCGACGACCGTACGGCCGGTGATGCCCAGCGCGGCCCGGCCCGAGTCGGTCACCTTCCCGTCCCGGACGATCTGGCCGGCGACCGTGCGCACCATCGACGCCGGGATCGCGAACCCGATGCCGGGCGCCGCGCTGTCCCCGAGGCCCGGGTCGGTCGCGGCGAGCGTCGGGATGCCGATCACCCGCCCGTCCAGGTCGACCAGGGCGCCGCCGCTGTTGCCGGGGTTGATGGCCGCCGAGGTCTGCACCATGTCCCCGATCGTGGCGCCCGTACCGCCGCCGGAACTGCTCTCGGTGACGGTCCGCCCGGTCGCGGAGACGATGCCCTGCGTCACGCTGGAGGACAGCCCGAGCGGCGAGCCCATCGCCAGCACGATCTGCCCGACCCGGACCTTCCCGGAGTCCCCGAACCGCGCCGCCTTGACGCCGTCCGGCACCCGGTCCAGCTTCACGACGGCGAGATCCTGCTCGGGGTAGGAGAAGACCAGCGTGGCGCGCAGCGGGTCCTCGCTGTTGGCGGTGGTCACCCGGAAGGTCCGCTCGTCCCCGACGACGTGCGCGTTGGTGACGACGTGCCCCTTGTCGTCGTACACCACCCCGGACCCCAGGTCCTGGCTGCCCTGGATCTGCACCACCGAGGGCAGCACGTCGCCGATCACCCTCAGGTAGTCGCTCTGCAGGTCGGCCGCGGCGCGCGGCACGGCGGCGGCCCGCGCCGCGGTCCCCTCCGGCCGCTCGCCGGGGGCGCCTGGGACGGAACAGCCCGCGGCCGGCGGCACGAGGCACAGCAGACCGGCGGCGGAGGCGAGCCGTGCGGCACGGCGGCGGGAGACGTCCATGCCCGCAGTCTCGCCAGGCGGCGCCCCCGCGGCGCGCGGTGGGCACCCGAACGGGCCCCGCTCAGCCCCGTACGCCGCACAGGTGCAGCAGGGCCGCGACACCGCGGTAGGGGTCCGTGCGCCCCGCGCGCTCCTCCGCCGCGAGCAGCGTCTCCATGTCGGCGGGCGGGGCCGCGCCGTCCGGGGCGGTGTCCGTGAAGACCCCCACGCCGTACCAGGTGTGCAGCGGGGCGCCGATCCCCGCGAGGGTCGCGGTCAGCGCCGCCCGCCGGTCCGCGCGGACGTCCAGGCCCAGCCGGTTGCGGTAGGCGGTGGTCCCGAAGGCGGCGAGCGCGCCGGCCCAGTCGCCGTACAGGCCCGGCCGCATCGCGAGCGCGTCGCCGTTGCGGACCACCAGCGACAGCAGCCCGCCCTGGGCGAGCATCCGGGCCAGCCCCGCGAGGACCGGGTCGGGCTCCGCGACATGCATCAGCACACCGTGGCAGAGGACCACGTCGAAGCTGCCCGGACGGAAGTGCACACCGGTGTCCCGGCCGTCGCCCTCCATGATCCGCATCCGCTCCCGGATGCCCTCGGGCTCCCCGGCGAGCGTCTCGCGGGCGGCGGCGATCATCGCCGGGTCCCGCTCCAGGCCGGTCACCTGGTGCCCGGCTCGGGCCAGCCGCAGCGTCTGGGTGCCCCGCCCCATGCCGACGTCCAGCACGCGCAGCCGCCGGCCGACCGGGAACCGCCCGGCTATCTGCTCGTCGAGCTGCCGGGCCACCAGCTCCTGGCGGACGACGTCGCGCACCCCGCCCGTCCCGCCGAGCCAGCGGTGCGCCGCGTCCCCGGCGGACGGCGTCCCGGTCAGGGCCGCTCCCCGCGCTTGACCCGCGGCTTCGGCAGCCGGAGCCGACGCATCTGGAGGGAGCGCATCAGCGCGTAGGCGACCGCGCCGCGCTTGGGTTCGTCGGCGAAACGCTCCCGCAGGGCCTTCTTCAGCCGGACCGCGGTGAAGACCGAGTCGAGCACGATCAGCACGATCACGACCAGCCACAGCAGCAGCGCCACGTTCTGCAGCGGGGCCACCTGGACCATGCTCAGCACCAGGATGACCACGGCCATCGGCAGGAACCACTCCGCGATGTTGAACCGCGAGTCGACGAAGTCCCGGGCGAACTTGCGGACCGGACCCTTGTCCCGGGCCGGCAGGAACCGCTCGTCGCCGCTGGCGAGCGCCTGGCGCTGCCGCTCCATCGCGGCACGGCGTTCCTCACGCTGCCGCTTGGCGGCCTCCTTGCGGGTCGTCGACGTATTCGCGACGCTGCGGCGCTGGCTCTGGGCCTGGCTGCGCTTGGGCGTCGGGCGACCCTTGGGGGCCTGCGGGTCGCGGGGCTGCTTGGAGTCGGCCGGTGTCTTGACGACGCTCACGGCCTTCTCTTCCTTGGCACGGCTACGGAACACAAAACCCAAGGGTAAGGGCTTGGCCCGCATGGACCACAGCCCGGCGGGGAACGATCCCGCAACGCCGGTCGTCTCCTAGGGGGGGCAGAGGGGACGTTGCGTACACCCTGATCGTCACCTACTCCCTACGCCGGACCGGAAGCGTACGCAGTCGTCCTTGGGGATGAGCGCATCAGTCCCCGAACAGTGCGGTAATGGATGCAGGGCCCGTACTGTGGGTTCTGTCGCAGGTGCTGGAGCCGAAGTCCGTCAGAAGGGGGCGCGCGAAGCCCATGAGCGGTGTGATGAAGCGTATGGGGATGATCTTCCGCGCGAAGGCGAACAAGGCCCTTGACCGGGCCGAGGACCCGCGCGAGACCCTCGATTACTCGTACCAGAAGCAGTTGGAGCTGCTCCAGAAGGTGCGCCGCGGTGTCGCCGACGTGGCGACCAGCCGCAAGCGCCTGGAGCTCCAGCTCAACCAGCTCCAGTCGCAGTCCTCCAAGCTGGAGGACCAGGGCCGCAAGGCGCTCGCGCTGGGCCGCGAGGACCTGGCCCGCGAGGCGCTCTCGCGCCGCGCCGCCCTCCAGCAGCAGGTGACCGACCTGGAGACGCAGCACGCCACCCTCCAGGGCGAGGAGGAGAAGCTCACTCTGGCGGCCCAGCGCCTGCAGGCCAAGGTCGACGCCTTCCGCACCAAGAAGGAGACGATCAAGGCGACGTACACCGCCGCCCAGGCGCAGACCCGGATCGGCGAGGCGTTCTCCGGCATCTCCGAGGAGATGGGCGACGTGGGCCTGGCGATCCAGCGGGCCGAGGACAAGACCGCCCAGCTCCAGGCACGGGCCGGCGCCATCGACGAACTGCTCGCCTCCGGTGCCCTCGACGACCCCTCCGGGATGCACAAGGACGACATCCAGGCCGAGCTGGACCGGCTCTCCGGTGGTACGGATGTAGAGCTGGAACTGCAGCGCATGAAGGCCGAGCTGGCCGGTGGCACCGCCGGCGGCCAGCAGGCCATCGAGGGCGGCGACCAGGACCGGCAGGCGCAGCAGCAGCCGCAGGACACCCCGCGGTTCGACAAGCAGTAGCCCGCGCAGGGCGCACGCCGAGGAGGGCGACATGATCGTACGGATCATGGGGGAGGGACAGGTGAGACTGGCCGACAGCCACCTCACCGAGCTGGACGGACTCGACGACGAACTCCAGGCCGAGATGGAGAACGGCGACGGCCCCGGCTTCCGCCGCACCCTCGCGGCCCTGCTCGCCAAGGTCCGCGAACTGGGCGTCCCGCTCCCCGACGACTCCCTCGAACCGTCGGAACTGATCCTCCCCGCCGAGGACGCGACCCTGGAGGACGTACGGGAACTGCTGAGCGACGACGGACTGATCCCGGGCGGCACCTGACCGCACGGCACCGGCACCACCGTCCGCGGCGCTACCGTGGAGGGCCGTGAGCACCCTCAGCCGCGCCCGGCGCCGACTGGCCGCCCACCCCTGGGCCCTGGACACGGCCCTGGCGGCCGGTGTCCTGGTCTGCATGGTGGCCGGCTCCTTCGTCGAAGGCCACGGCCCCGACGGCGTCACCTGGGGGATGCGCCCCCCCGACCCGCTCAGCCTGGTGCTGATGACGCTGGGCGCCGCCGCCCTGGTCTTCCGCCGCCGCGCCCCGATCACGGTCCTGGCGTGCACCGGCGCCCTCTCCGTCGCCGAGTCCGTCACCGGCGACCCCCGCGCCCCCGTCGTGATGTCCGCCGTGATCGCCCTCTACACCGTCGCCGCCGCCACCGACCGCCCCACCACCTGGCGGGCCGGACTGCTCAGCATGGGCGTCCTCACCGGCGCCGCCATGCTCGCCGGCCCGCTGCCCTGGTACGCCCAGGAGAACCTCGCCGTCTTCGCCTGGACCGGCATCGGCGCCACCGCCGGGGACGCCGTCCGCAGCCGCCGCGCCTTCGTGCGGGCCATCCGGGAACGCGCCGAGAAGGCCGAACGGACCCGCGAGGAGGAGGCCCGCCGCCGGGTCGCCGAGGAACGGCTGCGCATCGCCCGCGACCTGCACGATGTCGTCGCCCACCACATCGCGCTGGTCAACGTGCAGGCCGGGGTCGCCGCGCACGTCATGGACAAGCGGCCCGACCAGGCCAAGGAGGCCCTCGCGCACGTCCGCGAGGCCAGCCGCTCCGCGCTGGACGAACTGCGCGCCACCGTCGGCCTGCTGCGCCAGTCCGGCGACCCGGAGGCCCCCACCGAACCCGCCCCCGGCCTGGACCGCCTCGACGAACTCGCCGGCACCTTCCGCAACGCCGGACTCCAGGTCGAGGTCGCTCGCGCCGACCAGGACACCACCCTGCCCACCGCCGTCGGCCTCGCCGCCTACCGCGTCGTCCAGGAGGCCCTCACCAACGTGCGCAAGCACGCCGGGCCCGGCGCCAAGGCCGAGGTCAGCGTCGTCCGGGTGGGCCCGAACATCGAGATCACCGTCCTGGACGACGGCACCGTCCAGCCCCCGGACCCCGCGGCGGGCGGCGGCCACGGACTGCTCGGGATGCGCGAGCGGGTCACCGCGGTGCGCGGCACCCTCACCACCGGCCCCCGCTACGGGGGCGGCTTCCGGGTCCATGCGATCCTGCCGGTCACCAGTGGAACGAACGCGCGGGGGAACGACGTATGACGATCCGGGTCCTGCTCGCCGACGACCAGGCCCTGCTGCGCAGCGCCTTCCGGGTCCTGGTGGACTCCGAGCCCGACATGGAGGTGGTCGGCGAGGCGTCCGACGGCGCCGAGGCGGTGACGCTGGCCAAGGAGCGGCGCGCCGACGTCGTCCTGATGGACATCCGGATGCCCGGCACGGACGGCCTCGCCGCCACCCGCATGATCAGCGCCGACCCCGCCCTCGCCCAGGTCCGGGTCGTCATCCTGACCACCTTCGAGGTCGACGACTACGTGGTGCGCTCGCTGCGTGCGGGCGCCTCCGGCTTCCTCGGCAAGGGCTCCGAACCGGAGGAACTGCTCAGCGCCATCCGGGTCGCGGCGGGCGGCGAGGCGCTGCTGTCGCCGGCCGCCACCAAGGGCCTGATCGCCCGCTTCCTCGCCCAGGAAGGCACCGCCGACGAGGACCGCGACCCCGCCCGCGCCGAACGCCTTCAGTCGCTGACCGGACGGGAGCGGGAGGTGCTGGTCCAGGTGGCCGGCGGCCGCTCCAACGACGAGATAGCCGAGAAGCTGGAGGTCAGCCCGCTCACCGTGAAGACACACGTCAACCGGGCCATGGCCAAGCTGGGCGCCCGCGACCGGGCCCAGTTGGTGGTCGTCGCCTACGAGTCGGGGCTGGTCCGTCCGAGGGTGGAGTGAGCGCGGTCCGGGCGTACTGCGGCGGGAGTACGCCCGGGTCGCGGAAATGGACCTGGGGGTCTAGGGAACGGGGCCCGGTGATGGGTCAGGGTGTGGAGTGGGCGCCCGTCATGTGCCCGTCCTCCGCTCAGGCCACAGAAGAGAGACCCTGACCCATGTCCTGGCTGTCGAGATTCAGCCTCGCGCAACGGGCCCTCATAGGGCTGATGTCGATCATCGCGCTCGTCTTCGGGGCGATCGCGATCCCCCAGCTCAAGCAGCAGTTGCTGCCCACCATCGAACTGCCCATGGTGTCCGTGATCGCCCCCTACCAGGGAGCCTCGCCGGACGTGGTCGAGAAGCAGATCGTCGAACCCATCGAGGACAACCTCGAAGCGGTCGACGGGATCTCGGGCGTCACCTCCACCGCCAGCGAGGGCAACGCCGTGATCATGGCGTCCTTCGACTACGGGCCCGACACCCAGCAGCTCGTCGCCGATGTCCAGCAGGCCGTCAACCGGGCCCGCGCCCAGTTGCCGGACGACGTGGACCCGCAGGTCGTCGCGGGCTCCACCGACGACATCCCGACCGTCGTGCTCTCCGTGACCTCCGGTGAGGACCAGCAGGCCCTCGCCGACCGCCTCGACCGCACGGTCGTGCCCGCGCTGGAGGACATCGACGGCGTCGGCCGGGTCACCGTCGACGGCGTCCGTGACCTCCAGGTCGCCGTCACCCCCGACGACGCGAAGCTGGCCAGGGCCGGCGTCACCACGCAGACCCTCGCCCAGGCCCTCCAGTCCGGCGGCGCCAGCGTCCCGGCGGGCTCCTTCGACGAGGGCGGCGCCAACCGCACCGTCCAGGTCGGCGGCGCCTTCACCTCGGTGCGCCAGATCGAGGACCTGATGATCACCGGCGAGGGCGTGAAGAAGCCGGTCCAGCTCGGCGACCTCGCCACCGTCGAGGAGAAGGAGGCCAAGGCCGACTCCCTGACCCGCACCAACGGCAAGCCCAGCCTCGCCGTCGCCGTCACCATGGACCACGACGGCAGCGCGGTCGCCATCTCCGACGCGGTCGAGGACAAGCTGCCCGGCCTGCGCGAGGACCTCGGCTCCGGCGCGACGCTCACCGTCGTCAGCGACCAGGGCCCGGCGGTGTCCAAGGCCATCGAGGGCCTGACCACCGAGGGCGCCCTCGGACTGCTGTTCGCCGTCATCGTCATCCTGGTCTTCCTGGCCTCGGTCCGCTCCACCCTCGTCACCGCCGTCTCCATCCCGCTGTCGGTGGTGCTGGCGCTGATCGTGCTGTGGACCCGCGACCTGTCCCTGAACATGCTCACCCTCGGCGCGTTGACCATCGCCATCGGCCGGGTCGTCGACGACTCGATCGTGGTCCTGGAGAACATCAAGCGCCACCTCGGCTACGGCGAGGAACGCCAGGAGGCCATCCTCAAGGCGGTCCGCGAGGTGGCCGGCGCGGTCACCTCCTCGACCCTCACCACCGTCGCCGTGTTCCTGCCGATCGGCCTGGTCGGCGGCATGGTCGGCGAGCTGTTCGGCTCCTTCAGCCTCACCGTGACCGCCGCCCTGCTCGCCTCCCTGCTGGTGTCGCTGACGGTCGTGCCGGTCCTGTCGTACTGGTTCCTGCGCGCCCCCAAGGGCACCCCGGAGGACGCCGAGGAGGCCCGCCGGCTGGCCGAGGAGAAGGAGTCCAGGAGTCGTCTCCAGCGCTGCTACGTCCCCGTCCTGCGGTTCGCCACCCGGCGCCGTCTGACCAGCGTGGCCATCGCGGTCGTCGTCCTGGTCGGCACCTTCGGCATGGCCCCGCTGCTGAAGACCAACTTCTTCGACCAGGGCGAGCAGAAGGTCCTCAACGTCAAGCAGGAACTGAAGCCCGGCACCAGCCTGGCGGCGACCGACGCCCAGGCGAAGAAGGTCGAGAAGCTCCTGGCCGGCACCGACGGCGTCAAGGACTACCAGGTCACGGTCGGCTCCTCCGGCTGGATGGCGGCCTTCGGCGGCGGCACCGACACCAACCAGGCGTCGTACCAGGTCATGCTGGAGGACTCGGCGTCCTTCGAGGACGTCCAGGACCACATCGAGGCCGGGCTCGGCAAGCTCGACGGCATCGGCACCACCACCGTCGCCGCCGGGGACGGCTTCAGCAGCCAGGACCTCAGCGTCGTCGTCAAGGCGTCCGAGCCCGAGACGCTGCGCAAGGCTGCCGAGGAGGTCCGCGAGACCGTCGCCGGGCTGGACGACGTCACCGACGTCACCAGCGACCTGGCGCAGAGCGTGCCCCGCGTCTCCGTCAAGGCCGACTCCCGTGCCGCCGCGGCCGGGTTCACCGACCAGACGCTCGGCGCGGCCGTCACCCAGGCCGTGCGCGGCACCACCGCCGGCAAGGCGGTCCTGGACGACACCGAGCGGGACGTCGTCATCACCTCCGCCAAGCCCGCCGACACCGTCGCCGAACTCAAGGCGCTGCGCCTGGGCCCGGTGAAGCTCGGCGACATCGCCACCGTCGAGGTGGTGGACGGTCCCGTGTCGATGACCCGGATCGACGGCCAGCGCGCGGCCACCATCACCGCCAAGCCGACCGGTGACAACACCGGCGCGGTCGGCACCGAACTCCAGTCGAAGATCGACGCCCTGGACCTGCCGACCGGGGCCACCGCCGAGATCGGCGGCGTCACCGCCGACCAGGACGACGCCTTCGCCAACCTCGGCCTGGCCATGCTGGCGGCCATCGCGATCGTGTTCATGCTGCTGGTCGGCACGTTCCGCTCGCTGGCCCAGCCGCTGATCCTGCTGGTCTCCATCCCGTTCGCGGCGACCGGCGCCCTCGGCCTGCTGATCGCCACGGGCACCCCGATGGGCGTCCCGGCCATGATCGGCATGCTGATGCTGATCGGCATCGTCGTCACCAACGCGATCGTGCTGATCGACCTGATCAACCAGTACCGCGAGCAGGGCTACGGAGTGGTCGAGGCGGTCGTCGAGGGCGGCCGGCACCGGCTGCGGCCCATCCTGATGACGGCCCTGGCGACCATCTTCGCCCTGCTGCCGATGGCCCTGGGCGTCACCGGCGAGGGCGGCTTCATCGCCCAGCCGCTGGCGGTCGTGGTGATCGGCGGCCTGGTCACCTCCACCCTGCTCACCCTCCTGCTGGTCCCGACGCTCTACGCGATGCTGGAACTGCGCAAGGAGCGCCGCGCGAAGAAGCGCGCGGCGAAGAAGGGCGGCGTCCCGCCCCAGCCGGAACCGACGAAGGAACCGGCGCAGGTCTGACCGGAACGACCGAGGCCCCGCCCGGCACCTGAGCAGGTGCCGGGCGGGGCCTCGGTACGAGGAACGGCGTAAGGGCGAGTGGGTGGGAAACACCCGTTAAGGAAGCGCGAGCATCCGCTCCAGCGCCAGCTTCGCGAACGCCTCCGTCTCCTTGTCCACCTCGATCCGGTTGACCAGCGTGCCCTCGGCCAGCGACTCCAGCGTCCACACCAGGTGCGGCAGGTCGATCCGGTTCATCGTCGAGCAGAAGCACACCGTCCGGTCCAGGAAGACGATCTCCTTGCCCTCCCCGGCGAAACGGTTCGCCAGCCGTCGTACGAGGTTCAGCTCGGTCCCGATGGCCCACTTGGACCCGGCCGGCGCCGCCTCCAGCATCTTGATGATGTACTCCGTCGACCCGACGTGGTCGGCCGCGGCGACCACCTCGTGCCGGCACTCGGGGTGCACCAGGACGTTGACGCCCGGGATGCGCTCGCGCACGTCGTTCACCGAGTCGAGGCTGAAGCGGCCGTGCACCGAGCAGTGCCCGCGCCACAGGATCATCTTCGCGGCGCGCAGCTCCTCCGCCGTCAGCCCGCCGTTCGGCTTGTGCGGGTTGTAGACGACGCAGTCCTCCAGCGACATGCCCATGTCCCGCACGGCGGTGTTGCGGCCGAGGTGCTGGTCGGGCAGGAACAGCACCTTCTCGCCCTGCTGGAAGGCCCAGTCCAGCGCCCGCCGCGCGTTGGAGGAGGTGCAGATGGTGCCGCCGTGCTTGCCGGTGAACGCCTTGATGTCGGCGGAGGAGTTCATGTACGAGACAGGTACGACCTGCTCGGCCACGCCCGCCTCGGTCAGCACGTCCCAGCACTCGGCGACCTGCTCGGCGGTGGCCATGTCGGCCATGGAGCAGCCGGCCGCGAGGTCGGGCAGGACGACCTTCTGGTCGTCGGAGGTCAGGATGTCCGCGGACTCGGCCATGAAGTGCACACCGCAGAAGACGATGTACTCGGCCTCCGGGCGCGCGGCGGCGTCCCGGGCCAGCTTGAAGGAGTCGCCCGTGACGTCGGCGAACTGGATGACCTCGTCACGCTGGTAGTGGTGACCGAGCACGAAGACCTTGTCCCCGAGCTTCTCCTTGGCCGCGCGGGCGCGGGCGACCAGGTCCGGGTCGGAGGGGGAGGGCAGATCACCGGGGCACTCCACGCCGCGCTCGCTCCTCGGGTCGGCCTCACGGCCGAGCAGCAGCAGGGCGAGGGGCGACGGCTGTACGTCGAGCTCCTGGGCTTGGGCGGTGGTCACGACACCTACCCTTTCTAGTTTTCGTCTAACTGACGCTATATATCATAACTGCTTCACGTCAGTTTGACGATGCGCATTATGTCGATGTGACGTGAATCCCGATGAGGCTCTAGGATCCGCGAGCGTGTGAGCATTTCCGCGTGACCATGAGCAGGATCCGAGCAGATTCGGGTGATCACGAGCATTGGTTACGTTCAGTAGCGGTCAGTTGTCGGCCTTCTGAGATCTTTCGACTCGGACTGGGCGTTTCCTTCGTACGGTCCTGGCATGGCGGTACGGAGTTCGGGCAAGGGGCGGAGCCGGGGCCGGGTTCCCATGGTGTCGGTCCGGTACGTGGACGGATCGACGTGCGATATCCAGTTCGCGCGCCTTCGGGCGGCGGACCTGGCCGAGTCGCGGCCGTGGCGGCGCGTGCGATCCGTCCATGGCATGCTGCACCACTCCGGGGAGTACGCGTCGGCGACGACCGGCGGGCAGGTCGTGTACGAGAGCCGGTTGGAGCTGGCCCGACTGCTGCTGGCGGACTGCGACCCGGCCGTGGTGGACATCTTCGCGCAGCCGTGCCGCGTGGTGGCACGAGTCGACGGTCGAGTGCGCAGTCACGTGCCGGACTTCTTGCTGGTCATGCGGCAGGGGACGGTGCGCGTGGTCAATGTCAAGCCTGCGGAGCGCGCGCAGGATCCGACGATCGCCGAGGCGCTGGCCTGGCCGGGGCGGTTGGTTGAACGGCACGGCTGGGAGTACGAGGTCTGGACGGGCGCGGATCCGGTACTGCTGGAGAACGTGCGGTTCCTGGCGGGCTATCGGCATCCAGGCGTGGTGCCCGCCGAGGAGATCGAGCGGGCCTGGCGCGAGGTCGTTGACGGCGAGGAGATGGCCGTCGCGGAGCGGCGGCTGGCGAACGGCGGCCCGAGGGAGGTAGCGCGGCCGCCGCTGATGGCCCTGTTGTGGTCGGGGCGGCTGACCACGGACCTGACCAGGCCGCTGTCGGGCGAGTCCGTCCTGCGGAGGTGCGGATGATCGAGTGGACGACGTCGCTGCGGCCGGGGCTGCCGATCGCCTACGACGGCGAGCAGTTCACGGTGGCGGAGATCGAGGGGCGTCGGATCCTGTTGCAGCAGACCGGGGTCGTCGGGGCGCCGAAGCTGCGGCAGGTGGATATCTCGGCTCTGCTGGCACACCCCACCACGGAGATCCTCGTGCCTGCCCCGGCCGAGGAAGCAGCGCCGCCAGCGGCTGTCTTGGGTGGCCTGACCGATGACGAGGACGACGAGCTGACGCAAAAGGTCCGGCATGTTCAAGAGGTGCTGACCGGATACCGGCTGGGCGACGCCATCCTGGCTCTGGACGGGGAGCCACGGGAGGATTACGCGCCGGGGACGCCGATGCTGCATCGCTATGCCGCCAAGGCCGCGGAGCTCGGGCTCGGGGAGAGCACGATCCGTCGCTGGATTACGGCGTTTCGCACGGCCGGTCCGGCTGGGCTGGTGCGCGATCGCCCGGCGCGCAGCGTCGTGGAGCGGGCCGACCCACGCTGGGTGGAGATGGCCCGGGCGGTGCTGGACAAGCGCGTCAAGGCGAGCCGACCGGTGCGGAATCTGATCTTGGTCGAGATCGCGGAACGCCTGGTGAAGGAGTACGGGAAGGGTACGGTCCCGCTGCCGGGTCGCACCACCGGCTACGAGTTGCTGAAGCAGCTGTCGAAGGGGACGAACGCGTTCGAGGGCAGCACGAAGGGCAAGCGGTCGATCGCCAATGCACCACAGGGCACGTATGGGCGGCTGCGGGCGACCCGTCCGGGCGAGTACGTGGTGCTGGACACCACCCCGCTGGATGTGTTCGCGATGGAGCCGGTCACTTGCCGCTGGGTGCGCTGTGAACTCACCGTCGCCATGGATCTGTACAGCCGCTGCATCGTCGGCCTGAGGCTGACCCCGGTGTCCACGAAGTCGGTGGATGTCGCCGGGGTGCTGTTCGAGACGGTGCGGCCGCGCGAGGGCTCCGAGACCGGTCCGCTGCCGTACTGCGGGGTGCCGTCCACCGTGGTGCTGGACGCGGAGAAGCTCGTCGACCGGGACGGGCAGCCGCTGTTGCCGTCGGTGGCAGCCGAGACCATCGTCTTCGACCACGGCAAGATCTACGTCTCGAACCACATCCAGAGCGTGTGCGCCAAGCTGCGGATCTCGCTGCAGCCGGCGCGGCCGATGACCCCGACCGACAAGCCGGTGGAGCGCTGGTTCCGCACGATCAGCCAGGGGCTGCTCGCCGCGCTGCCGGGATACAAGGGCTCCGACGTCCACAGCCGCGGCGCGAACGTCGAGGACGAGGCGTACTTCTTCATCGACGAACTCGAGATGATCATCCGCGAGTGGATCGCGCTGGTCTATCACCGGCGCCACCACCGCGGGCTCTGTGTGCCGGAGGTGCCCGGTCTGAAGCTGAGCCCGCTTCAGATGTTCGAGCACGGCGTCACACGCGCCGGGCCGCTCAGGATCCCCACCCGTCCCCACTTGGCCTTGGAGTTCCTCGAAGAGGTCCGCACCACCATCCAGCACTACGGCGTGGAGGTCCAGGGCCTGCGCTACAACGGTGACGCCCTCAACGACTACCGCAACCAGCCCAGTCCGTATCGCGGGGTGGATGCCGGGAAGTGGCCGATCGCCGTCGATCCCGGCGACGTCACCACGGTGTACTTCCAGGATCCGAAGAACCGGAAGTGGCATGCGCTCGACTGGGAGCACGCCCCGGCGGTGAACGGACCGGTCAGCCGCGAGGCGTTGGAATACGCACGCAAGCTCGCCAAGCGCACCCACCGGACTGCAGATCCGTTCCTCCATGAGGGGCGGCTTGACCGGGGCCGCCCCTTACGGAGGCGGAGCGCTGGCTTCACGCCTCGAGGACTGCGTACAGCAGTGGCAGGCACACGAAGTCCTCGGAGAAGGCTTCGGAACACGATCGTTGAAGTGGATCAAGGACTGCGTCCTCGATGCGATCGAGATGCTCGACGCCTCCGTCCTGCCGCCCGTCATAGTCAACGGCGCCATGACCGGATTCACCACCTACGCTTCCGACGGCCGGATCCAGATCTCCGAATGGCACCCCACGTACATCGGTCACCCCTTCACGGCTCTGGCCCGTCCCTTGTCCCACCGGGCAGGCGCTCTCGCCCGCCATACGCAAGCGGACCTCGCCCGGCCGTTCGTGGCCGGCTGGTTGCGGTTCGGCCGGCCCGCAGACCTGTCCCAGGAGGTCAAGGCCGGCATCGTCGTGGGAAGCGCAGTCCAGGCCATTTCGGCATGGGAGACAGGCCGGACGTTCGCCGCCTCGGCAGCCCCGGCGCTGGGAGAACAGATCACCGAGTGGTGCGAGACCATTCTCCGCAGGTCGACCGGCTGACAGAGGGCTCAGGACACAAGCGAGCGGCGATAACGGACCTCCTCTACGGCCGTCTCGCCGTAGAGGCTGCTCTCCACCGCACCATCGCTGACGTAACCGGCA
The DNA here is from genome assembly GCF_042899225.1 of Streptomyces sp. NPDC000134. NCBI lineage: Bacteria > Bacillati > Actinomycetota > Actinomycetes > Kitasatosporales > Streptomycetaceae > Streptomyces > Streptomyces sp. NPDC000134. The sequence continues at coordinate 373,860 of NZ_JBIAZN010000004.1, read as the reverse complement.
GCCGCATAGAACCTCCGCGCCCGAACGTTATCGCGCAGGACCCACAGCAGCAGGGTGGCAAACCGCTCAACCTCGGCGTGATGGTGCGCCGCATCCATCAAAGCGCGACCGATGCCCCGGCCCACCAGCGTCGGCTCGACGTACAAGGCGTAAACCTCGCCGGGCACCGCGGCATCGGTCTCGCCCCGGTACGCGCCGAAACAGACCCAGCCGACCGGAACATCATCCTCATCGACAGCCACCAGGTCCCAGACCGTTCCGCGCGACGAGGCGAACCCGGCGCGCCGCTGTTGGGCTTGGGCTTCAGCGGACATTGCGTCCAGATAGTACTGCGGGACAAGTCCAGCGTATGCGGCCCGCCAGCCACGCACCCGCAGCGCGGCAACCGCGTCGATGTCGGCTTCGTACATCTCTCGGATTCTCGCCATCACCGCAGCGTAATCACTTGGCGGAGCGCCTGATCCCTCTCCGGCCACCTTGAGCCGACCGGAGGCGCGGCACCTGTGGTGACCTGCATATTCGTGCACCGTGAGGTCGGGCATGTGCCCGACCTCACGGTGCGTCCTCACCGCAACAAGATGTCGCGCCAGCGGACGCGGTCATGCTGAACAGGCCGCAGACGCTGCTCGTCGCAGCCGGTCGCGGGTGGTGGCGGTAGAGGCCAGACAAGCATCACGATCCCGGCCCCGCCGTCAGCAGTCTGGGCGAGACGATTCACGGGTTCCGCGCGAGGAAACGGCCTCCGTGATGCCAACGTGTGTGGCGATCGTCCGCAACATCCCGGTAGCGTCAGCGGCTCTCCTGCTCGGCAAGAGACTTTGGGGGCAGTTGGGCACGGGGCCACGGAGCTGGCGTCGTCGAGCCCTCGGCCACGACGGAGCCGCCACTACTCACAGTCACCGCCGTCGATATCAGCGACGGTTTCTGCTCATGATCAGCCGACACTGCAGTGCTCATCACGCGCGGATTCCGACGTTCCCGTAGGAACTCATGCTCACGATCTTGCGTTCCCTACAGAGGCGATTTCGGTACGCCGACGCGTGTGCGAGCATGAGAAGAGGACGCAAAGACACCCGCCCGTCGCGGAATGAATCCGCGGCCCCGCCGGTTGGAACCGTCGGCAAGCAGTCTCCGTACAAACCGGGAGAGATGTAGATGTCCGTATCGGACGAGACCACCACCGTCACCGACGGCATCATCCTGACCGACGCCGCCGCGGCCAAGGTCAAGGCCCTGCTCGACCAGGAAGGCCGTGACGACCTGGCGCTGCGCGTCGCCGTCCAGCCCGGCGGCTGCTCCGGCCTGCGCTACCAGCTCTTCTTCGACGAGCGTTCCCTCGACGGCGACGTCGTGAAGGACTTCGGCGGGGTCAAGGTCGTCACCGACCGCATGAGCGCCCCGTACCTGGGCGGCGCGACCGTCGACTTCGTGGACACCATCGAGAAGCAGGGCTTCACGATCGACAACCCGAACGCGACCGGCTCCTGCGCCTGCGGCGACTCCTTCAGCTAGGGTCTGCCGTTCGGATCAGGTCGCAGGGACTTTACTGCGCCGCGTCATGCCGGTGTGCGTGCCAGGCCCCGCGTCCGAGGGCTGATCAGAACGACAGGCCCCAGGCCGCGGCCGGCTCGGACGGACCGACGAGGGCGGCGGCCCGGGGATCTCCCGGGCCGCCGCCCTCGTATGTCACCGGCCCTGTGCGGGCGCCGGTAGCCGCGCGCCCCGCTCGGCGAGCGGGACCCGCTCGCCGTCCCGGCCGACCACCGTCCGGTCGCCCAGCGGCTTCGCCAGGGGCACGGTCAGCTCGTACTCCTCGGCGATCAGGACGCAGACCTTCTCGGGGTCGGAGCTCTCGGTGACGGTCACCTTCACCTGGCCGGCGTCCTCGGCCGCCTTCGCGTCGTACGTGGCGCAGACCCCGCCGGTGAAGGCCACGGTCAGTTCCCGGCCGGCGGTGGTGTACCCGGTCACCCGCACTCCCCGCTCCTGCGACGGCCGGGGAGCGGGCGAGGGCAGGTACGCCGGGTCGACGGCCGGACGCGGCACGGTGAACCCGGTCCGCGCACCGGGCGCCCGCGCCTCGAACAGCCAGGACGGCACCAGCACCGGCCGCCCCCGCACCGTGTGCGCGGCCAGCCCGAACACCGCCCGCTCCACCGTCACGGTCTCCTTCGGCGCACCGGCCGACCCGCACGCCGCCCCCGGCCGGCCGTCCAGCGGTACGGCACTGGCGCAGCTTCCGGTGCCCGCACCGGCCCCCGCCGCCGCACCCGTGTTCATCAGGGCGAGGGTCTTCGCCGCGCTCAGGACGGGATACGTGTCGCCCTTCACCGGCGCCTTCACCCGCCCGCTCCCGGCGACCACCTCGCCCCCGGCGCCGACCGTCACCCCGGTCGTCCAGTCATGGGTGGGCAGCCCGCCGACCTCCGGGTCGGCGTTCACCACCCGCTGCGCGCCGATCACCTGCCCGGCGTCGAGATCGGCGCCGTCCTGCCCCACCGCCTCCAGCACCGGCGCCGCCGCCTTCTTCGCCGCCGCCTCGCCGACCGGGTCCGCCGCCGTCGGGGCGATCAGGCAAGTGGACCCCTTGGCGCAGTCGTCGGTGCCCGGCGCGTACCGCCGGAACGTCCAGGTCCCCGGCGCCTGCCGGGTCACCCGCAAGGCCGGCCCCGACCCGTCCCCGTCCGCGCCCACCGTCCACGCCGACCCGCGCGCCACCGGCGCCCCGTCGAGGCCGAGCGCCCGCGCCAGCTTCGCGACCTCCTCCTTCGTCACCTCGCCGGCCGCCCGGTACACCGGCGCCGAGTCCGGCCCGTCCGGGAGCGCGCCCCGGGCCCGGTACGTACCGGTGCCGTCGGAGGGCGCCGGGTACCCGTCGAGGGCGAGCGGCGGGGGAGTGCCGTCCCCGCCCGGCGCCGCCGACGCCGTACCGCCGCCGGCGCCGCCGGGATCGCCGGAGCCGTCCGAGGCGGTCGCCGTCAGATACGCCCCGCCGCCCCCGGCCAGCAGCACGGCCGCCGCCACCGAGGCGGTCACCGCGCCCCGGCGCCGCCGGCCGGCCGCGCCCTCGGCGCCGGCGTCCGTGTCATGGTCGGCTCGCTCGCTGTTCACCGCATCGCTCCTTCACCTGACCGGGGACGGCGATGGGACGCGGCACCCCGGCATCCGGTTCCCGGCGCCGGTCTCAGTCGCCGTACTCCGACATCGCGTCCAGCAGCCTGGCCGAGGCCGGCGGCACCCGCACCCCGTGGATCAGCGACGGCGGAACCGGCCGGGCGGCGGCCCGCGCGTCGGCCGGCCAGTGCGGAGCCATCCGGGCGCAGTCGCCGCGCAGCGACGCCAGGGTCTCGTCGCGGTCGGCCGGGACGGACGGGTGGGGCTCGAGGTTCGTCATGACGGCACCGTAGGCACGCTGGAGCCCGCGAAGAAAGATCTACTATCGGGTAGTTTCGGCGCCTTCAGCGGCACTGCGCCGACCGGGTAGCGTGAGCTGTCAACCCGCCTCCCCCAGGAGAGAGTCCACGCCGTGCGCATCGCAGTCACCGGCTCCATCGCCACCGACCACCTCATGACCTTCCCCGGCCGCTTCGCCGACCAGCTCGTCGCGGACCAACTGCACACGGTCTCGCTCTCCTTCCTGGTCGACCAGCTCGACGTCCGCCGGGGCGGTGTCGCCGCCAACATCGCCTTCGGCATGGGCCAGCTCGGCACCCGGCCGATCCTGGTCGGCGCGGCGGGCGCGGACTTCGGCGAGTACCGGGCCTGGCTGGAGCGGCACGGCGTCGACACCGACTCGGTGCGGATCTCCGAGACGCTGCACACCGCCCGTTTCGTGTGCACCACCGACGCCGACCACAACCAGATCGGCTCCTTCTACACCGGTGCCATGAGCGAGGCCCGCCTCATCGAGCTGAAGACCGTCGCCGACCGGGTCGGCGGCCTCGACCTGGTCTCCATCGGCGCCGACGACCCCGAGGCGATGCTCCGCCACACCGAGGAGTGCCGGACGCGGAACATCCCGTTCGCCGCCGACTTCTCCCAGCAGATCGCCCGGATGGACGGCGACGAGATCCGGATTCTGCTGGACGGGGCGACGTACCTCTTCTCCAACGAGTACGAGAAGGGGCTCATCGAGTCCAAGACCGGATGGAGCGACGAGGAGATCCTCGGCCGGGTCGGCCACCGGGTCACCACCCTCGGGGCGCGCGGGGTGCGGATCGAGCGGGCCGACGGGGAAACCGTCGAGGTCGGCGTCCCCGACGAGGAGCGCAAGGCCGACCCGACCGGCGTCGGCGACGCCTTCCGCGCCGGGTTCCTGTCCGGGCTGGCGTGGGGGGTCTCCCTGGAGCGGGCCGCGCAGGTCGGCTGCATGCTGGCGACGCTCGTCATCGAGACGGTGGGCACGCAGGAGTACCAGTTGCGGCGGGGCAACTTCATGGAGCGCTTCACCAAGGCGTACGGGGACGCCGCCGCCGCGGAGGTGCAGGCGCACCTGGGGTGAGGTTGCCGGGTGCGGGTGCGGGTGCGGGGGCCGGTCGCGCCCCCGCGGCGGTGCCCGCGTATCGACGCACCTCGCCCCCCGGACGGGCGCTACCTCGTCCGGCGGACCACGTAGGCCGCCCCCTTCTCCGCCGCCTCCTCGCCCACGTACTCCTGCCCCCGCATCTCGCACCACGCCGGGATGTCCAGGCGGGCCGCCTCGTCGTCGGCGAGGACGCGGACGGTGCCGCCGACCGGGACGGTGCCGATGACCTTGGCGAGTTCGATGACCGGCAGCGGGCAGAGCTTGCCCAGGGCGTCGACCACCAGGGTGTCCCCCTTCGCCCCGGCCGCGGTGGCCGGCGCGGGCGCTCCCAGCTTCTCCCGCACCCCCGCCACCGCCCCCGGCAGCACCTCCAGGAAGCGGTCGACATCGGCCGCCGCCGTCCCCGGCGGCAGCGAGACCCGTACGTTGCCCTCGCTGAGGACGCCCATCGCGCGCAGCACATGGCTGGGCGTCAGCGTGCTGCTCGTGCAGGAGGAGCCGGAGGAGACCGAGAAGCCGGCGCGGTCCAGCTCGTGCAGCAGAGTCTCCCCGTCGACATAGAGACAGGAGAAGGTGACGATCCCGGGCAGCTTCCGCTCCGGGTCGCCGACCACCTCCACGTCGGGGACGAGAGCGGGAACCCGGGCCCGGATGCGGTCCGTCAGTTCCCTCAGCCGCGCCGCCTCCTGGGCGGCCTCGGCCCGTACCGCCCGCAGCGACGCCGCCGCGGCCACGATCGCCGGGACGTTCTCGAACCCGGCCGCCCGGCCCGACTCCCGCTCGTCGGCCGGTCCCTGGGGGGCGAACCGTACGCCCTTGCGGACCACCAGCAGCCCGACCCCCGACGGCCCGCCCCACTTGTGCGCGCTCCCCGTCAGCAGCGACCAGCCGCCCGCCACCGGCCCCCAGGGCAGCGACTGGGCCGCGTCCACCAGCAGCGGCACCCCCGCCGCCCGGCACGCCTCGGCCACCTGTTCGACCGGCTGTTCGGTGCCCACCTCGTGGTTGGCCGACTGCAGACAGGCCAGCGCCGTGTCCGCGCGCAGCGCCCCGGCGTACGCCGCCGGATCGACCGCGCCGGTACGGGCCACGCCGACCCGGGTGACCGTGCCGCCCTCCGCCTCGTGCGCCTCACCCGCGTGGAGCACCGACGAGTGTTCGACGGCCGACACGATCAGATGACGCCCGACCCGCCGCCGCCCGGCCAACGCCCCGGCGACACCGGCGTGCACGGCGCGTGTCCCGGACGAGGTGAAGACCAGCTCGTCCGGCCTGCACCCCACCGCCTCCGCCGCCGCCTCCCGCGCCGCGTCCAGCAGCAGCCGGGCCCGCCGCCCCTCCCGGTACAACCGCGAAGGGTCGGCCCACCCCTCGTCCAGCGAGGCCAACAGCGCCTGACGCGCCACGGGATGAAGAGGAGCGGAGGACGCCGCGTCGAAATAGGACATACCCCGAACGCTAGACCCAGGCTCACCCGGACGCCCCAAGGGGCGCGGGGAACCGCGCGGGCAACGCGACCCGGCCCGCACCCGCCAAACCAGCGAACCACCCCGCTCACTAGGCACCCCTCCCCGCGAACCCCCGGAGAGCGTCGGCTAGGGTTTGGTCCGCATAAACATCCAAACCCCTGCCCGACGCAGGGCGGCGACCGACCAGCGAGAAGGCCGCAGCCGACCGCGCGGGCGAGACTCTCGGGAAGGCGCTACGTGAGTCCCAACGGCTCCGACCGCTCGCCGCGGCGCCCGATGCGGCGGAAGCTGCTGCAGGCACTGACCGCGGGCCTGGTCCTGGCGACCGCCACCGGTTGCACATGGGAGGACTTCCCCCGCCTTGGTATGCCCACCCCCACCACGGAAGAGGCTCCGCGGATCCTCTCCCTGTGGCAGGGTTCCTGGGCTGCCGCGCTCGCCGTCGGCGTGCTGGTGTGGGGCCTGATCCTGTGGAGTGCTTTCTTCCACCGGCGCAGCCGCACCAAGGTCGAAGTTCCTCCGCAGACCCGGTACAACATGCCCATCGAGGCGCTGTACACGGTGGTTCCGCTCATCATCGTCTCGGTGCTCTTCTACTTCACCGCCCGCGACGAGTCCGAAGTGCTCAGGCTGGAGAAGAAGCCCGACGTGACGGTCAACGTCGTCGGGTTCCAGTGGAGCTGGTGCTTCAACTACGTCGAGGGCGTCGACGGTTCCACCGGTGACGCCAAGACGGCCAAGGAACTCGACGCGATTCCGGACCGCTACAAGGACGACTTCCCGGCCGACGCCGGCGGCGTCTACGACTGCGGCACCCCCGCTACCCGGAACCCGCAGACCAACAACCCGGGCCCGACCCTGTGGCTGCCCGAGGGCAAGCGCGTGCGGTTCGTGCTGACCTCGCGGGACGTCATCCACTCCTTCTGGGTGGTGCCGTTCCTGATGAAGCAGGACGTCATCCCGGGCCACACCAACGCCTTCGAGGTGACCCCCAACAAGGAGGGCACCTTCCTGGGCAAGTGCGCCGAGCTGTGCGGCGTCGACCACTCCCGGATGCTGTTCAACGTGAAGGTCGTTTCCCCCGAGCGCTACGAGCAGCACCTCAAGGACCTCGTGAAGAAGGGGCAGACCGGTTACGTGCCCGCCGGCATCGCGCAGGCCGAGCACGAGAAGAACCGGGAGTCGAACATCCTGTGAGCATCCTCAACGAACCCCAGGGTGCCGCGGCAGCAGGGTCCCACTACCAGGATGAGCTGCCGGTCCGGCGCCAGAGGCGTGGTGAGATCGTCGTCAAGTGGCTGACCACCACCGACCACAAGACGATCGGCACGCTGTATCTCGCCACGTCGTTCGCGTTCTTCTGCATCGGTGGCGTGATGGCGCTGTTCATGCGCGCCGAGCTGGCCCGGCCGGGCCTGCAGATCATGTCGAACGAGCAGTTCAACCAGGCGTTCACGATGCACGGCACGATCATGCTGCTGATGTTCGCGACGCCGCTGTTCGCCGGTTTCGCGAACTGGATCATGCCGCTGCAGATCGGCGCGCCCGACGTGGCGTTCCCCCGGCTGAACATGTTCGCCTACTGGCTGTACCTGTTCGGCTCGCTGATCGCCGTGGGCGGCTTCCTCACCCCGCAGGGTGCGGCCGACTTCGGCTGGTTCGCCTACGCGCCGCTGTCCGACGCGGTGCACTCGCCGGGCATCGGCGGCGACATGTGGATCATGGGTCTGGCCTTCTCCGGCTTCGGCACGATCCTCGGCTCGGTCAACTTCATCACCACCATCATCTGCATGCGCGCGCCCGGCATGACGATGTTCCGGATGCCGATCTTCACCTGGAACGTGCTGCTGACCGGTGTGCTGGTCCTGCTCGCCTTCCCGGTGCTGGCCGCCGCGCTGTTCGCGCTGGAGGCGGACCGCAAGTTCGGCGCCCACGTCTTCGACCCGGCCAACGGCGGATCGCTGCTGTGGCAGCACCTGTTCTGGTTCTTCGGCCACCCCGAGGTGTACATCATCGCGCTGCCGTTCTTCGGCATCGTCAGTGAGATCATCCCGGTCTTCTCCCGCAAGCCGATCTTCGGTTACATGGGTCTGATCGGCGCCACCATCGCCATCGCCGGTCTGTCGGTGACGGTGTGGGCCCACCACATGTACGTCACGGGCGGCGTGCTGCTGCCGTTCTTCTCCTTCATGACGTTCCTCATCGCGGTGCCCACCGGTGTGAAGTTCTTCAACTGGCTCGGCACGATGTGGAAGGGCTCGCTCTCCTTCGAGACGCCGATGCTCTGGTCCACCGGCTTCCTGATCACCTTCCTCTTCGGTGGTCTGACCGGTGTGCTCCTCGCGGCCCCGCCGCTGGACTTCCACGTCTCGGACTCGTACTTCGTGGTGGCGCACTTCCACTACGTCGTCTTCGGCACGGTCGTCTTCGCGATGTTCGCCGGCTTCCACTTCTGGTGGCCGAAGTGGACCGGCAAGATGCTCGACGAACGCCTCGGCAAGATCACGTTCTGGACGCTGTTCATCGGCTTCCACGGCACCTTCCTGGTCCAGCACTGGCTGGGCGCCGAGGGCATGCCGCGCCGGTACGCCGACTACCTGGCGGCCGACGGCTTCACCGCCCTGAACACGGTCTCCACGATCAGCTCCTTCCTGCTCGGCCTGTCGATCCTGCCGTTCTTCTACAACGTCTGGAAGACGGCCAAGTACGGCAAGCCGGTGGGCGTCGACGACCCGTGGGGCTACGGCCGTTCGCTGGAGTGGGCGACCTCCTGCCCGCCCCCGCGGCACAACTTCCTCACCCTGCCGCGGATTCGCTCCGAATCCCCGGCGTTCGATCTGCACCACCCCGAGATCTCCGCGCTCGACCAGCTCGAGAACGTCGGTCACGACGACAAGGCCCTCGCTGGCGGCAAGGAGGCCGGCAAGTGAAGATCCAGGGCAAGATGTTCATGTGGCTGAGCTTCTTCATCCTCGTCATGGCGATCGTCTATGGCGTGTGGTCGAAGGAGCCGGCCGGCACCACGGCCCTCTTCCTGGCCTTCGGGCTCGCGATCATGATCGGCTTCTACCTCGGCTTCACGGCCAAGCGGGTCGACGCGGGCGCGCAGGACAACAAGAACGCGGACGTCGCGGACGACGCCGGCGAGGTCGGCTTCTTCAGCCCGCACAGTTGGCAGCCGCTCTTCCTCGGCATCGGCGGCGCGTTCGCCTTCATGAGCATCGCCATCGGCTGGTGGCTGATGTTCTTCTCGGCGCCGCTGATCCTGATGGGTCTCTTCGGCTGGGTCTTCGAGTACTACCGCGGTGAGAACCGCACCCAGTAGCACGACCGAGCACCGCGAGGGGCCCGGACACTCCGTCAGGAGCGTCCGGGCCCCTCGTCGTGCGCCACCGCCTCACCCGTCCGGGCGACCCGCCGTGCCGCCGCCGGGGAACCTTCCTACGTTGAGGCCATGAGCCACTCAGTGAACTCCCCGGCCCGGGGGCGCACCGCCGTCGGCTGCACGCTGCTGGCGATGGCCCTCGGCGCGGCCTGCGCGGGCTGCGGCGGCGACGACGACCCGCTGGCGGCCAGGCCCTACGACGCGGCGGGCCAGATCTCCTTCGACGGGCCCGCGGGCGGCGGCAAGAAGGCCGACCCGGACAAACCCCTGGAGGTCGTCGCCCAGGGCCCGGACGGGCGGATCACGGACGTCACGGCGGTGGACCGGGCGGGCCGCTACCTGGCGGGCGAACTCTCCGCCGACGGCGCCCGCTGGCACAGCACCTCACCGCTGGCCGCGAACACCTCCTACACGGTCCGGGTCAGCACCGAGGACCCGGACGGGGCGCCCGGCCGCGAGGTGCTCACCTTCGAGACCGGCCGGCCCACCACCGAGCAGCGCCTGGACGTGGCCTTCGGGCCCAAGGCGGGCACCTACGGCGTCGGCCAGCCGATCACCGCGGAGCTGAGCCGGCCGGTCGGGGACCCCGCCCAGCGGGCGGTCGTGGAACGGGCCCTGCGGGTGGAGTCCACGCCCGCCGTGGAGGGCGCCTGGCACTGGGTGGACGACAAGGAACTGCACTACCGGCCCAGGGACTACTGGCCCGCGCACGCCACCGTCCGGGCCCGCAGCGCCCTGGAGGGCATCAAGGTCGGCGACCGGACGTGGGGCGGCACCGCCAAGCCCCTGAAGATCACCACCGGGGACCGCGTCATCGCCGTCACCGACGCCTCGTCGCACACGATGACCGTCTACCGCGACGGCGAGGAGATCAAGCAGATCCCCGTCACCACCGGCAAGCCCGGCTTCGAGACCCGCAACGGCGTCAAGGTGGTGCTCGGCAAGGAAGCCTTCGTGCGGATGCGCAGCACCACCGTCGGCATCGCCGAGGGCTCCTCCGAGGCGTACGACCTGCCGGTGCACTGGGCCACCCGGGTGACCTGGAGCGGCGAGTACGTGCACGCCGCCCCCTGGTCGGTCGGCTCGCAGGGCTCCGCCAACGTCAGCCACGGCTGCACCGGCATGAGCACCGAGAACGCCGAGTGGTTCTTCGACACCGTCCGCGAGGGCGACCTGGTCGAGGTCGTCAACTCCTACGGCGACACCATGGAGACCTTCGGCAACGGCTTCGGGGACTGGAACCTCGACTGGGACAAGTGGCGCACCGGCAGCGCCGTGCTGGGCGGCGGCGTCAACGCCCCGGGACCGCAGGACGCCTCCCGCCTCCGCCCGACGGCCGCCTGAGCGAGCGCCCCCTCAGGCGCTCTGCAGCTTCTGCTGCCGCAGCAGGTCGGCGAGCGCGGAGGCGAACTCCACCGGCTCCACCGGCAGCGTCACCGCCGCGTCCGCCCGGCTCCACGTCGCCAGCCAGGCGTCCTGCGGCCGCCCGATCAGCAGCAGCACCGGCGGGCACCGGAACACCTCGTCCTTGATCTGGCGGCACATGCCCATGCCGCCCATCGGCACGGCCTCGCCGTCCAGCACGCAGACGTCGATCCCGCCCCTGTCCAGCTCCTTGAGCACGGCGGCCGGCGTCGCGCACTCGACGAACTCCACCACGGGAGCGTCCGGAGCCGGCCTGCGGCCGGTGGCGAGCCGTACCTGTTCGCGGGTGTTGGAGTCGTCGCTGTAGACCAGCACCGTGGCGGTCGGCTGCATGCTTCCTCCGATACGTAGGAGCCCGTTGCGCCGGATGCTACTCCCTCCCACACCCCGTCAACAGCGCCCGGAACACGGCCGCCACGCGCGGTCGGCTGGGCCATCCGGGCAGTACAGGGAGGGCGAACACTCCGAACGGCACCCCCGGGAGTGAGGGCGGGATAAGCGACCGACATAATGTCGGTCGTGGCGACAGCAACGACAGTAGATACCGGGCACGCGCACCCGTCGGTCAATCGGCCGAACCTCACCAGCGTCGGAACCATCATCTGGCTGAGTTCCGAGCTGATGTTCTTCGCGGCCCTCTTCGCGATGTACTTCACCCTGCGATCGGTGACCGGTCCCGAGTTCTGGAGTGAGAAGGCGGACGCCTTGAACTTCCCGTTCTCGGGGACCAACACCGTCATCCTGGTGCTCTCCTCCCTCACCTGTCAGCTCGGCGTGTTCGCCGCCGAGCGCGGGGACGTGAAGAAGCTCAGGATGTGGTTCATCGTCACCTTCGTCATGGGTGCGATCTTCATCGGCGGTCAGGTGTTCGAGTACACCGAGCTGGTCAAGCACGAGGGCCTCTCGCTCTCGTCCGACCCGTACGGCTCGGTGTTCTACCTGACCACCGGCTTCCACGGCCTGCACGTGACGGGCGGTCTCATCGCCTTCCTGCTGGTCCTCGGCCGCACCTACGCGGCCCGGAGGTTCACCCACGAGCAGGCGACCGCCGCCATCGTCGTGTCCTACTACTGGCACTTCGTCGATGTCGTCTGGATCGGCCTCTTCGCCACGATCTACATGATCAAGTAGGCGCGGACCGCTCCCGCGCCATTCCAGAAGCATCGACGCAGAAGATCCTGACACCGGGGTAATCCGTGAAAAAGCTCTCCGCACGACGACGCCATCCGCTGGCGGCACTCGTCGTCCTACTCCTCGCGCTGGCATGCACCGGGGGGCTCTACGCCGTGTTCGCGCCCGCGGACAAGGCGCAGGCCGATGAAACGGCCCAGTCCCTCGCCATCGAAGAGGGCAAGCAGCTCTACGCCGTCGGCTGCGCCACTTGTCACGGCACCGATGGTCAGGGCACCACCGACGGCCCCAGCCTGGTGGGCGTGGGCGCCGCGGCCGTCGACTTCCAGGTGGCCACCGGACGGATGCCGGCCCAGCAGCCGGGCGCCCAGGTCCCGAAGAAGAAGAACATCTACTCGCAGGCCGAGATCGACCAGCTCGCCGCGTACATCGCTTCGCTGGGCGCCGGACCGTCCATCCCCACCGAGCAGCAGTACGGCCCGGAGGGCGCGGACATCGCCAAGGGCGGTGAGCTGTTCCGCACCAACTGCGCGCAGTGTCACAACTTCACGGGCAAGGGCGGTGCCCTCACCCACGGCAAGTTCGCGCCGAATCTGGAAGGCGTGTCGGCCAAGCACCTCTACGAGGCCATGCAGACCGGTCCGCAGAACATGCCCTCGTTCCCCGACAGCACGCTCACGGAACAGAACAAGAAGGACATCATCGCGTACCTGAACGCGGTCAACGGGGAGGACACCGTGAGCCGGGGCGGCCTCGAGCTGGGCGGCATCGGGCCGGTCGCCGAGGGCCTCTTCGGCTGGATCTTCGGCCTCGGCACCCTCATCGCCGTCGCCGTGTGGGTCGCCGCTCGGACCGCAAAGGCCAAGAAGTCATGAGTAGCCAACACATTCCAGAAGAGAACCTGCCCGCCGCGCAGGCCACCGCCCGCGGCGAGGTCGCGGACGAGAAGCACCCGTTCGCCGACCCGGGGCTGCCGCCCCACGAGCACCGCGTCCAGGACGTCGACGAGCGGGCCGCCAAGCGCTCCGAGCGCAGCGTCGCCCTGCTGTTCACGGTGTCGATGCTGGCCACCATCGGCTTCATCGCCTCCTTCGTGGCGATCGACCACGAGAAGTCGGTCTACGTCTTCCCGCTCGGCCACATCAACGCGCTGAACTTCGCCCTCGGCCTGACCCTGGGCCTGGCGCTGTTCTGCATCGGCGCGGGCGCGGTCCACTGGGCCCGCACCCTGATGTCCGACGTCGAGGTCGCCGACGAGCGGCACGCGATCGAGGCCACCCCCGAGGTCCGTGCCAAGGTGCACGCCGACTTCAAGCAGGGCGCCAAGGAGTCCGTGATCGGCCGTCGCAAGCTGATCCGGAACACCATGCTCGGCGCGGTCGCGCTGGTGCCCCTCTCCGGCGTCGTCCTGCTGCGCGACCTCGGCCCGCTGCCCGAGGACAAGCTGCGCCACACGCTGTGGTCCAAGGGCAAGCTGCTGGTCAACATGAACACCAACGAGCCGCTGCGTCCCTCCGACGTCGCGGTGGGGTCACTCACCTTCGCCAAGCCCGAGGGCCTGGAGGAGCACGACCACGGCTTCCAGAACGAGATCGCCAAGGCCGCCTTGATGATCGTCCGCATCCAGCCGGACGACATCAAGGACAAGCGCGAGCTGGAGTGGTCGCACGAGGGCATCGTCGCGTACTCGAAGATCTGCACCCACGTCGGTTGCCCGATCTCGCTGTACGAGCAGCAGACGCACCACGTGCTCTGCCCCTGCCACCAGTCCACCTTCGACCTGTCCGACGGTGCCCGGGTCATCTTCGGTCCCGCCGGTCACGCCCTGCCGCAGTTGCGGATCGGCGTGAACGACGAGGGTTACCTCGAAGCGCTCGGCGACTTCGAAGAGCCCGTCGGTCCTGCATTCTGGGAGCGCGGATGAGCACTCAAAAGAGCACCACGACCCGCTCCCGCGGGAAGGCACCGGCCGGCGAACGTGTCGCCGACTGGGCCGACGGCCGGCTCGGGATCTACTCCCTGGCCAAGGCCAACCTGCGGAAGATCTTCCCGGACCACTGGTCCTTCATGCTGGGTGAGGTCTGCCTCTACAGCTTCCTCATCATCATCCTCACGGGTGTGTACCTGACGCTGTTCTTCCACCCGTCGATGAACGAGGTGGAGTACCACGGCAGCTACGTCCCGCTGCAGGGACAGCTCATGAGCGAGGCCTACAAGTCGACGCTGGACATCAGCTTCGACGTCCGGGGCGGTCTGCTGATCCGGCAGATCCACCACTGGGCGGCGGTCGTCTTCCTGGCCGGCATGTTCGTGCACATGATGCGCGTCTTCTTCACCGGCGCGTTCCGCAAGCCGCGTGAGATCAACTGGCTGTTCGGCTTCCTGCTGTTCGTCCTCGGCATGTTCACCGGCTTCACCGGTTACTCGCTCCCGGACGACCTGCTCTCCGGCACCGGTGTCCGCTTCACGCAGGGCGCGATCCTGTCCGTGCCGATCGTGGGCACGTACATCTCGATGTTCCTGTTCGGCGGGGAGTTCCCCGGCGACGACTTCGTCGCCCGGTTCTACTCGATCCACATCCTGCTGCTGCCGGGCATCATGCTCGGGCTCGTGGTCGCCCACCTGATCCTGGTCTTCTACCACAAGCACACCCAGTTCGCGGGTCCCGGCCGGACCAACAAGAACGTCGTCGGCATGCCGCTGATGCCGGTCTACATGGCGAAGGCCGGCGGCTTCTTCTTCCTGGTCTTCGGCGTCATCTCCATCCTGGCCGCCGTGGCGTCGATCAACCCGATCTGGGCGATCGGCCCCTACCGGCCCGACCAGGTCTCCACCGGCGCTCAGCCCGACTGGTACATGGGCTTCGCCGAGGGTCTGGTCCGCGCCATGCCGGGCTGGGAGATCAACTTCTGGGGTCACACGCTCGTCCTGGGCGTGTTCGTCCCGCTGGTGATCTTCGGCCTCTTCCTCGCGGCGATCGCCCTGTACCCGTTCATCGAGTCCTGGGTCACCGGCGACAAGCGCGAGCACCACATCCTGGACCGCCCGCGCAACGCCCCGACCCGCACCGGTCTCGGCGTCGCCTGGGTCACCGCGTACATGATCATGCTGATCGGTGGTGGCAACGACATCTTCGCCACCCACTTCCACCTGTCGATCAACGCGGTCACCTGGTTCGTGCGCATCGGCTTCTTCGTGGGTCCGGTCATCGCGTTCGTCATCACCAAGCGGATCTGCCTCGGCCTCCAGCGCCGGGACAAGGACAAGGTGCTGCACGGCCGCGAGTCGGGCATCATCAAGCGCCTGCCGCACGGTGAGTTCATCGAGGTGCACGAGCCGCTCAGCCAGGAGCAGCTCTACACGCTCACGGCGCACGAGCAGTACCAGCCGGCCCAGATCGGCCCGGCGGTCGACGACAACGGCGTCGAGCGCAAGGCCAAGAGCACCGAGAAGCTGCGCGCCAAGCTCAACAACGCGTACTACGGCGAGGGGTCGCAGATCCCGAAGCCGACCGTCGAGGAGTACAAGGAGATCACCAGCGGCCACGGCCACCACTGATCTCCGCGCGTCGCCACACGACGATCGAAGGGCCCCGTCCGGTGTTCGGACGGGGCCCTTCGGCGCGGTCCCGGGCTGGATAGGGTGGGGGGCGACTTCTCCCGACCGCACACACACGACCCAGGAGCGGCTGATGAGCGCTGTGACCCCCGCTGGAGGCGACACCGCGGCGGGCCGTTCCTGGCCCGCCGT
Source organism: Streptomyces sp. NPDC000134 (assembly GCF_042899225.1). Classification (NCBI taxonomy): domain Bacteria; kingdom Bacillati; phylum Actinomycetota; class Actinomycetes; order Kitasatosporales; family Streptomycetaceae; genus Streptomyces; species Streptomyces sp. NPDC000134. The sequence goes on along the minus strand of NZ_JBIAZN010000004.1, from coordinate 358,175 downwards.
GCTGAACGGCCTGCTGGGCGGCCGGGACCTCTCGGCCGACGAGGCCGCGTGGGCGATGGACCGGATCATGCGCGGCGAGGCGACCGACGCGCAGATCGCCGGGTTCGCGGTCGCGCTGCGCGCCAAGGGCGAGACCGTGGACGAGATCACCGGCCTGGTCCGCACGATGTACGAGCACGCCAACGTGATCCAGGTGCCCGGGGACACCGTGGACATCGTCGGCACCGGCGGCGACGGCGCCAAGACGGTCAACATCTCCACCATGTCCGCGATCGTCGTCGCGGGCGCCGGCGCGAAGGTCGTCAAGCACGGCAGCCGCGCCGCGTCCTCCGCGTCCGGCGCCTCCGACGTGCTGGAGAAGCTCGGCGTCAATCTGGAGCTGACGCCGCGGCGGGTGGCCGAGGTCGCCGAGGAGGCCGGGATCACCTTCTGCTTCGCGGTGAAGTTCCACCCGGCGCTGCGGCACGTGGCGGCGGCCCGCGGCCAACTGGGCATCCGGACGGTGTTCAACTTCCTGGGCCCGCTGACCAATCCGGCGCGGGTCCGCTCCCAGGCCGTCGGCGTGGCCGACGCCCGGATGGCGCCGATCATCGCCGGGGTCTTCGCCGAGCGCGGCAACTCCGCGCTGGTCTTCCGCGGCGACGACGGCCTCGACGAGCTGACCACCACCGCCACCTCCCGGGTGTGGACGGTCCGCGAGGGCGAGGTCACCGAGGAGACCTTCGACCCCCGGGACGTCGGCCTGGAGATCGTGCCGGTCGAGGCGCTGCGCGGCGCCGACGCCTCCTACAACGCCGACGTGGCCCGGAAGCTGCTGGGCGGCGAGCCCGGCCCGGTACGGGACGCCGTGCTGCTGAACGCGGCGGCGGCGCTGGTCGCCCTGGAACCCGGCGACGGGCCGCTGCCGGAGCGGGTCCGGGCCGGGATGGACCGCGCCGCGGAGGCGATCGACTCGGGCGCGGCCCGCCGGGTCCTGGAGCGCTGGGTCGCCGCCAGCCACGCCTGACGGGCCGGACCCTGTGACGTACGTCCCGCGATCCGGACACGGGTTGCGGGACGGCGATCACCTCCCGTACGTTTCTGCACCAGGTCATGAGTGACAGTCATCAGGCCCCGGCCGACTGTCCGGCAACCCTCCGTCCGTGGCGGGGTGCCCCGGGTGAAGACCAGGCCGTGGACAGCAAGGTCCACGGCAAGCGCGGACCCCTCGCCCGCCAGGGGTCCTGGTCGTCGAGGAGCCTTCCGTGAGCAAGCGAATGCGCTAGGGCCGCCGAGCCCCGCCTCCGCACACCCCTTCTCTCCTTTTCTCCGCGCCTGCCTCTCACGGGAGTCCGCCATGTCCGTACCCACCGCTGTCTCCGCTCCGCTGCCCGTCCTCGGCCGCGAGGTCACCGTCCCCCTGGTCACCGGCGGCGAGGTCGCCTACGCCGCGCTGGACTACGCCGCCAGCGCCCCCGCGCTCCAGCGGGTCTGGGACGACGTGGCCGCCTACGCCCCGTACTACGGCAGCGTCCACCGGGGCGCCGGGTACCTGTCGCAGTTGTCCACCGACCTGTTCGAGAACGCCCGCCGGACCGTCGCGGAGTTCCTGGACTGCCGCGAGGGCGACCAGGTCGTGTTCACCCGGTCCACCACCGACTCGCTGAACCTGCTCGCCGCCGCGCTGCCCGCCGACTGCCAGGTCTTCGTCTTCGAGACCGAGCACCACGCCGCGCTGCTGCCCTGGCGGGACGCGGACGTCACCTTCCTGGACGCCCCGCGCACCCACGGCGAGGCCGTCGCCACCCTGGAGCGCGCGCTGGCCGACCGCGACCCGCACGGCCCCGCCCTGGTCTGCGTCACCGGCGCCTCCAACGTCACCGGCGAGCTGTGGCCGGTGCGCGAACTGGCCGCCGCCGCCCACGCGCACGGCGCCCGGATCGTCCTGGACGCCGCCCAGTTGGCCCCGCACCACCCGGTGAGCGTGACCGGCCTGGACGTCGACTGGGTCGCCTTCTCCGGGCACAAGCTGTACGCCCCCTTCGGCTCCGGCGTGCTGGCCGGCCGCGCCGACTGGCTGGGCGCCGCCGAGCCCTACCTCGCGGGCGGCGGCGCCAGCCGCAGGGTCGCCCGGCGCGCGGACGGGGGAGTGGACGTGGAGTGGCACCAGGGCGCCGCCCGGCACGAGGCCGGCTCGCCCAACGTCATCGGCGCCTACGCCATCGCCTCCGCCTGCAAGGCCCTCACCGAGGCCGGGTTCGAGACGCTGGTCGCCCGTGAGCGGCACCTGATCGAGAAGGTGCGCGAGGGCCTCGCCGAGGTGCCCGAGGTCCGGGTCCTCTCCCTGTTCGGGGACGACGCCCCGCGCGTCGGCGTCCTCTCCTTCGTCGTCGAGGGCTGGAACAGCAGCCACTTCGCCGCCGCCCTCTCCGCCGAGTACGGCATCGGGGTCCGCGACGGCCTGTTCTGCGCCCACCCGCTGGTGCGCACCCTGCTCGGCAGCGACCCGGAGACCCAGGGCGAGTGCGGCGCCCCCGAGGCCGCGCCCGGCGAGAAGTCCCTCAACGCCGTCCGGGTCAGCTTCGGCGCGGGCACCCCCGACGAGCACGTGGAGCGGTTCGTGACCGCCGTGCGCGAACTCGTCCGGGACGGCGCCCGGTGGAACTACCGTACGGAGGGCGGGCGCTGCGTGCCGGACACCTCCGCCGCGGCGGCGTGAGCCGGTGACCGCGCCGGACCGCGGCCGGGCCCTTCGCCGGGCCCGCCGCCCGGTCGCTCCGGGCCGGGTCGCTCAGCTCTCCAGGCCGATGGCGAACGCCGCCTCCAGGTCATGCTGCGAGTACGTGCGGAACGCCACGTGCGTGTCCGTGCCCTCCACGCCCGGGATCTTGCTGATCCGGCCCGGGATGATCTCCGCCAGGTCCTCGTGCTGCCGCACCCGCACCATGGCGATCAGGTCGTAGGTGCCGGTCACGGAGAAGACCTCGCTGACGCTGTCCAGCGCGGCGATCCGCTCCGCGATCTCGGGAATCCGGTCCACGCTGGTCTTGATGAGGACGATCGCGGTGATCACGGTGGGTTCTCTCCCTCGGGGACGGGCGCTGGGCTGCTGCTCACTCTAGTCCTCCGCCCGGGACGCACCCAGGCGACCAGGAAGCCCAGGCCGAAGCCGACCAGGTGGGCCAGGTACGCCACCCCCGGGCCGTCCCCCGCCCGCCCGGCCGCCAGCCACTGCAGGGCCGCCCAGAACGGCAGCACGACCCACGCCGGGAACCGCAGCGGCAGGAAGAACAGGAACGGCAGCAGACTGGTCACCCGCGCCCGCGGAAACAGGTGGAGGAACGCCCCGAGGATGGCCGAGATGGCTCCGGAGGCGCCGACCAGGGACTGCTCGGAGCGGGAGTTGGCCACCGCGTAGCCCAGCAGCGCCAGGTAGCCGCAGCCGACGTAGAACACGGTGAACCGCACGCGGCCCATCCGTTCCTCGGTCATCGCGCCGAACACGTAGAGGAAGAGCATGTTGCCGAGCAGGTGCACCCAGCTCCCGTGCACGAACAGGGCCGTGGCCGGGGTCAGCAGGGCCCTGGGGGAGCCGTCGAACAGATCGGCCGGGATCACGCCCCAGTGCCGGAAGTAGGCGCGCTGCGCGGCGAGCAGCCCGTCGCCCGAGCCGTACGCCGGGCTGACGCCGGCGGCGGGGCCGGCCAGGAAGAGCAGACAGCACAGGACGATCAGCCCGTACGTCACCGGCGCCGCCGTCCCCCGGGCGGTGTGGCCGGATCTCGCCGTCCTGATCCTGTGCGCGAGGGCCGTGCTCCAGTTACGGATCATGGCTACAGAGCATGGCGCAACGGGACGTAACCGGAGGAACCGCCTCGCCGCCGTGGACTGGCGGGCGGCGGACACGCCCCAGGCCGTAGGGTTACGAGCCACACGTACCGGGGAGGCCGGTGCGCCGGGCGACACTGGAAGAGAGCGAACAGTGACGGTTCCCCTGCCCACGGACACGACACGGTGGCGCTGCACCCTCTGCGGCAATCTCACCCGCTTCGACGTGACCCGCTCGTCGAAGATCGTGGAGTACGTCCACCTCGATCTGGCGGGCGAGCCGAACGTCGAGGAGCGCGAGGTGCTCAGCGAGCGCGTCGAGTCGGTGCGGTGCCGCTGGTGCAACGCGGTGGACCAGGTGGAACTGGTGGACAGGCCGGGCGCCGGCTCCTAGGCGGAGCGGGCCCGCACGCGATTGGGGTGACGGATGGCGCAGACACACGGCGGGGGGCCGGACGACGGCACCGCTGAGGTGCTCGACCGTCCCCTGCCCGACGGGGTGCGCCGCAGGGTGGTGCAGATCGTCTCGGACGGCTTCGGCGCGCTGACCCTCGCCGAACTGCCCGCGCAGTTGCGGCAGTTCGCCCGGTTCACGCCGAGCCGGCGGGTCAAGTTCGCGGGCAACGCGATGGCCGCCGCCGTGGAGACCGATCCGCTCTTCCGCCAGCGCATCGGCGAGCGGCTCAGGGAGATCCAGCCGGAACTGGCCGACGCCCTCGACTCCGGTGCCCCGCCCCCGGCCGCGGACCCGCTCGACGTGGCGGCCGCGGCCTACGTACTGCGGCCGGCGAGCTGGGTGAAGCTGGTGGCCGCCGCGGGCGAGGAGGCGCAGCGCGCCGACGCCGAGCGCGCCGGCGAGGAGACCCGCGCCGAGCTGGACCGGCTCCGCGCGGAGCTGGAGCGCGCCCGGGAGCAGGGCCGCGCCGAGACCGAGAGGCTGCGCGGCGAGCTGGAGGGGGCGCGCAAGGAGACCGAGTCCCTGCACCGCAAGCTGCGCTCGGCGCTCAGCGACGTCCGGCGCGGCGAGGCGGCGCTGCGCAAGGCCCAGGGCGAGCTGGACTCCGTGCGCGCCGACGGGCAGGCGCAGGTGTCCGCCGCGGAGAGCGAGACCCGGCGGCTCAAGGCCCGGCTCAGCGAGGCGGAGGCCGCCCTGGAGGCCACCCGCCGGGCCGCCCGCGAGGGCCGCAGCGTCGAGGACATGCGGGTCCGGCTGCTCCTGGACACCCTGCTGGACGCCACCCAGGGGCTGCGCCGCGAGCTGGCGCTGCCGCCGGTGTCCGTGCGCCCCGCCGAGACCGTGGACGCCGTGGAGCCCGGCCGGATGACGCCGAAGGACATCGCCGCCCGCGCGCTGTCCGAGCACGACCCCGCCGTCCTCGACCAGTTGCTGGCGCTGCCCCAGGCCCATCTGGTGGTGGACGGCTACAACGTCACCAAGACCGGCTATCCGCAGATGCCGCTGGAGAAGCAGCGGCTGCGGCTGCTCGGGCAGCTCTCGCAGCTCGCCGCGCAGACCGGCGCCGAGGTGACCTGCGTCTTCGACGGGGCCGAGCTGGTCGCGCCGGTGCTGCTGGCGCCGCCGCGCGGGGTGCGGGTGCTGTTCTCCAAGCCGGGCGTCACCGCGGACGAGCTGATCCGCCAGTTGGTGCGCGCCGAACCGCCGGGCCGGCCGGTCATCGTCGCCTCCACCGACCGGGAGGTGGCCGACGGGGTGGCCCGCGCGGGGGCGCGTCCGGTGGCCTCGGCGATGCTTCTCAAGCGGCTTTCCTGACGCCTGCCGTACCTCCGCCCCATGCGCAACGTACCGGCGCAATGCCGGAATTGGGCGGTCCGTCACGCGACGTAGGGTCAATCGGGCATCACCGCACGTGAGTCGGGGCAGAGAATCGCGGTGCGTAACCGGGATAATTCGGCGGAGGATTTGAACTGATCACGAGTAGGTCACTAGGGTCTGCCTTCGAACCCGCGAACGGGTGATCACTCACACGAAGGAGCCCGCCTCCGTGGCGTCCCACCGTCGACCCAAGCAGCCCAGCAGGGCGCGCGTCACCGTGCTCACCACCGCCGCCGCAGCCGCCGTCGTGCTCAGCTCGCAGGCCGCCAACGCCGCGCCGAGCGAGAAGCCGACCAAGGACGAGGTCAAGGCGAAGGTCGACAAGCTCTACGAAGAGGCGGAGCAGGCCACCGAGAAGTACAACGGGGCCAAGGAGAAGCAGGAGAAGCTCCAGAAGGAGATCTCCACCATCCAGGACAACGTCGCCCGCGGCCAGGAGGAGCTGAACGAGCTGCGCGACGGCCTCGGTTCGATGGCCAGCCAGCAGTACCGCGCCGGCGGCATCGACCCCTCGGTGCAGTTGTTCCTCTCCGCGGACCCGGACGACTACCTCGACAAGGCGTCCACCCTCGACCAGTTGAGCGCCCAGCAGGTCGACGCGCTGAAGAAGGTCCAGGACAAGCAGCGCGACCTCGCCCAGCAGCGCGCCGAGGCCGCCGAGAAGCTCCAGGACCTCTCCGCCACCCGCACCGAACTCGGCAAGAAGAAGAAGGAAGTCCAGGGCAAGCTGGCCACCGCGCAGAAGCTGCTCAACAGCCTCACCGCCGCCGAGAAGGCCGCCCTGCAGCAGGAGGAGCAGCGCTCCACCCGCAGCAGCGAGCGCCAGGTGCTGTCCGCCGCCGAGAGCGGCGGCTCCACCGCCGCCGCGTCGGGGCGCGCCGGCGCCGCCTTCGCCGCCGCCCAGAGCAAGATCGGCAGCCCGTACGTCTACGGGGCCACCGGCCCGTCCTCGTACGACTGCTCCGGCCTCACCTCCTGGGCCTACGCCCAGGCCAACGTGTCCATACCGCGGACCTCCGAGGCCCAGTCGCAGATCGGCACCCGCATCACCAGCCAGAGCGACCTCCAGGTCGGCGACCTCGTCTTCTTCTTCAACGACCTGCACCACGTCGGCCTGTACGCGGGCAACGGCCAGGTCCTGCACGCCCCGCGCACCGGCACCGTCGTCCGCTACGAGTCGATGAGCACCATCGGCGGACCCTTCATGTGGGGCGTCCGCGTCTGACCCCCGGGTCCGTCACCCACACTCCGGCATGCCGCCCGAACGGGCGAATCACGCCCCCGCGCTGTGACCCCGCGCCCCGCCGCTGACCTGCGTCAGCGGCGGGGCGTCGTGTCGCGCGGGGGCCGAGGTCGTTGGTCGGTGCCCCGTCGCGGGGCTACTGTCTGCCGCGTTTCCCCGTCCGCCAGCGGAAGGAGTGCGGCTTCCCGTGGGGTTCCATCGCCGCCTTGCACCGACCGGGTTCGACCGGGGCGCCACCGCCGTGGCCGGCCTGCTCTCCGCCGCCGCCGCGGTCCTGGGCGCCGTACCGGCCCTCGCCTCGCCCGCCGACGACACCCGGGCCGAGGTGGACCGGCTCCACCGGGAGGCCGAGAAGGCCACCGAGGCGTACAACAAGGCCGACGAGCGCACCGGAGTCCTGCGCGCCCAGGTCAGCCGGGCGCAGGACCGCATCGCCCGGCAGCAGGAGCGCATCAACACCATGCGGAACGCGCTGGGTTCGCTGGCCGGCGCGCAGTACCGGGCCGGCGGTATCGACCCGTCCGTCGCGCTGCTGCTCTCCGCGGACCCGGAGGAGTACCTGGAGAAGGCGTCCGTGCTCGACCGGATCGGCACCCGCCAGGCCGGTGAGCTGCGCAATCTCCAGAAAGCCATGCGGGGCCTGGCCGAGGACCGCGCCGCGGCGACGAAGAAGCTGGGCGAGCTGACCCGCGGCCGCCGGGCCGTCGCCGCCCACAAGAAGACCGTCGAACGCAAGCTCGCCGAGGCCCGCCGCCTGCTCAACTCCCTGCCCGCCGAGGAGCGCGCCGCCTACGGCCGGACCTCCCGCTCCGAGCGCGCGGACCTCACCGGCCCCGGCGGCGCGGGCGGCGCCCCCGCCTCCGGCCGGGCCGCCGCCGCCGTCGCCGCCGCCCGCTCCGCCCTCGGCAAGCCCTACGTCTGGGGCGCCAACGGCCCCACCGGCTTCGACTGCTCGGGCCTGACCCAGTGGTCCTACGCCCAGGCCGGGGTCGGGCTGCCGCGCACCTCGCAGGCGCAGGCCGGCGCCGGTCGGCGGGTCCCGCTCGCCGCGGCCCGCCCCGGCGACCTGGTCGCCTACCGGGACGACGCCAGCCACATCGGCATGTACGTCGGCAACGGCCAGGTCATCCACGCGCCCCACCCCGGCGCCCCGGTCCGCTACGACCCGGTCGGGATGATGCCGGTCTCGTCGGTCACCCGGCCCTAGGGTCTGTCGTTCGGATCAGGTCGCAGGGAATCTGCTGCGCCTCGTCATGCCGGTGAGCGGGGCCTGGTGCGTGCGGATGCAAGGCGGAGGAGGGCGGCAACGCGGAGCGTTGACAACCGACGACAACGCCGCAGGCGCGCGTGCCAGGCCCCGCGTCTGCGGGCTGATCCGAACGACAGGCCCTAGCGGGCGCTCCGGGGGCCCGGCCCCCTCACCTCGGTGGCGTGGCGCCCGTACGATCGGGAAGGTGGCTGGTCGCGGGCGGGTGTCGGGGTCCTCGGTGGTGGTGCTGTGTCTGCTGCTCGTCGCCCTGGTGGGCTGCGGCGGCGGGCCCGCCGCCGATCCCGCGCGTGCCGGGGTGCAGCGGGTCCTCGACCGCAGGGCGGCGGCCCTGCTCGGCCACGACGCCGCCGCCTACGCCGCGACGGGCACCTCCGCCGGCTTCGACCGGGTCCGCGCGGTGCCGCTGGCCGACTGGACGTACCGCGTCCAGGACGTGCGCCGCACCGGCGACCGGGCCACCGCCGACGTGCGCCTGGGCTACCGCCTGGCCGGCCACGACCGGGGCGCCGTCACCGCCGCCCGCACCCTGCGGCTCACCCGCCGCGACGGGCACTGGTACGTCACCTCCGACCGGCCCGCCGAGAAGGCCGGCCAGCAGCCCTGGGACCAGGGCACGGTCCGCGTGGTCGAGGGCCGGCACAGCCTCGTCCTCGGCGTCGGCCAGTCCGGCGCGGCGCTGCGGGGCTTCGCCGCCCTCGCCGACCGGGCGGTGCCGGCCGTGTCGGACGCCTGGGACGGCGACTGGGCCGGGCGCCTGGTCGTCGTCGTACCGAAGTCGCTGGCGGGCATGGCGGGGCTGCTCGGCTCGCCCGCCTCCTCCTACCGGGGCATCGCGGCCGTCACCACCGGCGAGACCGGCGGCGCCGCCGACGCCCCCGCCGACCGGATCATCGTCAACCCCGAGGCGTACGGGATGCTCGGCTCGCTCGGCAAGCAGGTGGTGCTCACCCACGAGGCCACCCACGTCGCCACCCGCGCCCACACCGGCGCCGCCACCCCGCTGTGGCTGTCGGAGGGGTACGCCGACTGGGTCGGCTACCGGGGCGGCGCGCGCACCCCCGCCCAGGCCGCGCCCGAACTGGCCCGCGCGGTCGCCGGGGGCCGGGTGCCCGCCGGGCTCCCGGCCGACGACGACTTCGGCTTCACCGGCGACGCGGACGAACTGGCCCGCGCCTACGAGAGCGGCTGGACGGCCTGCCGGATGATCGCCGACCGGTGGGGCGAGGCCCGGCTCGACGCGTTCTACCGCGCGGTCGGCGCGCACGAACGCCGCGCGGGCGCGGTCGAGGACGCGCTGGCGGAGGTGCTCGGGACGACGCCGGAGGAGTTCACGGGCGGGTGGCGGGAGTATCTGCGGGCGGAGTTCGGCTGAGCCGCCCGGTCAGGAGGTGACCGGGGTCTCGTCGGCGTCCGCGTCGGCGCGGGCGGGACGCCCGGCCGGGGCGCCGGACGGCTGTGGGGCGGCCGTGTCGCGCCACAGGACCCGGGCCGCGGTGACCGCGGCGGCGACCAGCAGACCGTTGCGGACCAGGATGAGGGTGATCCCGAGGGTGTCGCTGGCCACCACGTGCGCGAACCACACCGGGAACTCCAGCACCGTCACCAGGCTCGCCGCCAGCACCAGCAGCACGGGCGCCCCCATCCGGCTGGCCCGGAAGCACAGGCACACCGCGCCGACGCCGACCAGCCACACCAGGTACTGCGGGCTGATCACCCGGCTGGTCACCGTGAACAGCAGCACCGCCACGAACGCCGCGTCCGCCGCCGTGTGCGCCGCGAACCGCACCGCCGTCAGCCTCCACAGCAGCAGCCAGCCGAACGCCATCCCGGTCAGCGTCAGTGCCCCGGTGCTCACCGCGTCCACGTACGGGCCGAGGAACTCCACGGAACCGTAGTTGAGCAGCACCTGCCCGTCCCAGCCGAAGTGCCGGGCGACGTGGAAGACCAGCGAGCCCAGCGACTCCACCTCGGTGCCCCGGTCCCGCTGGTACGTCAGGAACGCGAACGCCCCGGGCATCGCCAGCGCGAACGCCCCCGCCAGCACCGCTCCGGTGACCGCGGCGGCGGCCCAGGAGGAACGCCGCCGGACGCCGAGCAGCACCAGCGCCGGCCACACCTTCAGCAGCGCCCCGAGGGCCGCGAGGGCGCCGGCCGCCCTCGGATGCCGGGCGGCGGCCAGCAGGGCCGCGACGGCGACCGCGGTGACCATCACGTCGTAGCGGGCGTACACCGTGGGGCCGAGCAGCGGGACGCCCGCCACCCACACCCAGGCGCCGCGCGGCGTGCGGCCGTCCCGCAGGCCGCCGCGCAGCAGCAGGGCGAGGACGGCCAGGTCGGCGGCGCAGGCCAGGACGTAGAAGGCGGTCGCGTAGTCGAGGAACGGCAGCAGCCCGGGGGAGAGCAGCGCGAGGGCGGCGGCGGGCGGGTACTGCCAGGTCACATCGCCCAGCGGAAACGTTCCGGTACGCAGCACCTCGTACCAGTTGCGGTAGATCACGGAGACGTCGCTGGTGACGTCCGGGCCTGGGAAGACGTACACCTTGAGCACGAACAGCAGCAGGGCCAGCCGGGTCGCGCACCAGACCGCCGGGAGCCAGGCCGGGGACCGCAGCGTGCTCGTCGTCTCCACGTGTCCCCTGTCCGCCCGCTCGGCCGCCGTTCGATGGGCCCATGATGTCCCGAACGGCTGTGTGCGTGCCACACATGTGGTCGGGAGGAGCTGTGAAGCGACGGTTCGGTAGGGTCGGCGGCGATGCACAAGACCTTGATCGTGACCAACGACTTCCCGCCCCGTCCGGGCGGCATCCAGGCGTTCCTGCACAACATGGCGCTGCGCCTCGACCCCGAGCGGATCGTGGTCTACGCCTCCACCTGGAAGCGCACCCGCGAGGGCGTCGAGGCCACCGCCGCCTTCGACGCCGAGCAGCCCTTCACCGTCGTACGGGACCGGACGACGATGCTGCTGCCGACGCCCGGGGCGACCCGGCGGGCGGCCGGGCTGCTGCGCGAGCACGGGTGCACGTCGGTGTGGTTCGGGGCGGCGGCGCCCCTCGGGCTGATGGCACCGGCGCTGCGCCGGGCCGGCGCCGAGCGGATCGTCGCCACCACCCACGGGCACGAGGCCGGCTGGGCCCAACTGCCCGCCGCCCGCGGGCTGCTGCGCCGGATCGGCGAGTCGACGGACACGATCACCTACCTCGGGGAGTACACGCGCTCCCGGATCGCCGCCGCGCTCACCCCGCAGGCCGCCGCGCGGATGGTGCAACTGCCGCCCGGCGTCGACGAGAAGACCTTCCACCCCGGTTCGGGCGGCGAGCGGGTCCGGGCCCGGCTCGGCCTGACCGAACGGCCCGTGGTGGTGTGCGTCTCCCGGCTGGTGCCGCGCAAGGGCCAGGACACCCTGATCCGCGCGATGCCCCGGGTGCTGGCCGCCGAGCCCGACGCCGTGCTGCTGATCGTCGGCGGCGGCCCGTACGAGAAGGACCTGCGCCGTCTGGCGGCACAGACCGGCGTCGCCGCGTCCGTCCGCTTCACCGGCCCGGTGCCCTGGTCCGAGCTGCCCGCCCACTACGGCGCCGGCGACGTCTTCGCGATGCCCTGCCGCACCCGGCGCGGCGGCCTGGACGTCGAGGGCCTGGGCATCGTCTACCTGGAAGCCTCCGCGACCGGCCTGCCCGTCGTGGCCGGCGACTCCGGCGGCGCCCCCGACGCCGTGCTCGACGGCGAGACCGGCTGGGTCGTCCGGGGCGGCTCCCCGGCCGAGACGGCCGACCGCGTCATCACGCTCCTGGCCGACCCGGAACTGCGCCGGAGGATGGGAGAACGGGGCCGCGCCTGGATCGAGCGGAAGTGGCGCTGGGACCTCCTGGCCGACCGCCTGAAGACGCTGCTGTAGGACACGCGCTCGAAGGGGAGCGGGGGAACCGCGGGGGCAACCACGACCGACGGAAAGGGCCGTCGGCGGACCGCCCCCGGCACCCCCTGGGCGCCCTACTTCGCGTAGATCGCCTCGATCTCGTCCGCGTACTCCTTGGCGACGACGTTCCGCTTCAGCTTCAGCGACGGCGTCAGATGCCCCGACTCCTCCGTGAACTGCGCGTCCAGCACCCGGAACCTGCGCACGGACTCCGCCTTCGACACCGCCGCGTTCCCGTCGTCCACCGCGGACTGGACGGCCGCCAGCAGATCGGGGTCGTCGCGCAGCGCCGCCGCCGTCGACCCGGCCGGCTTGCCGTGCTCCGCGCACCACCGGGCGAGGAACTCCTCGTCCAGGGTGATCAGCGCGCCCACGAACGGCCGCCCGTCGCCGACGACCATGCACTCCGCGACCAGCGCGTGCGCGCGGATGCGGTCCTCGATCACCGCCGGGGCGACGTTCTTGCCGCCCGCGGTCACCAGGATCTCCTTCTTGCGGCCGGTGATCCGCAGATAGCCGTCCTCGTCCAGGGTGCCGATGTCCCCGGTGTGGAACCAGCCGTCGGCCAGCGCCTCGGCGGTCGCGGCCGGGTTGTTCCAGTACTCCTTGAACAGGTGCTCCCCGTGCAGCAGCACCTCCCCGTCGTCGGCGATGCGCACCACCGAGCCCGGCAGCGGCTGCCCGACCGTGCCGATCTTCTGCCGGTCCCAGGGGTTGAACGCGGTGGCCGCGCAGGACTCGGTCAGGCCGTAGCCCTCCAGCACGGTGAAGCCGATGCCGCGGAAGAAGTGGCCGAGCCGCTCGCCCAGCGGGGCACCGCCGGAGATGGCGTACTCGCCGCGCCCGCCGAGGACCGCGCGCAGCTTGCCGTAGACCAGCTTGTCGAAGACCTTGTGCTTGACCCGCAGACCGAGGGACGGGCCCGCCGGGGTGTCCAGGGCCCGGCTGTAGGCGATCGCCGTGTCGGCGGCCCGGTCGAAGATCCGGCCCTTGCCGTCGGCCTGCGCCTTGGCCCGCGCGGAGTTGTAGACCTTCTCGAAGACCCGGGGCACGCCGAGGACCAGCGTCGGCCGGAACGCGGCCAGTTCGTCCGTGAGGTCCTTGATGTCCGGTACGCAGCCCAGCTTGATCGGCGCCATCATCGGCGCGATCTGCACCAGCCGCCCGAAGACGTGCGCCAGCGGCAGGAACAGCAGCACCGAGCACTCGCCGGTACGGAACAGCGGGCGCAGCCGCTCCACGATGTTGCCGCACTCCGCGAAGAAGCTGCGGTGGGTGAGCACACAGCCCTTGGGCCGGCCGGTGGTGCCGGAGGTGTAGACGATGGTCGCCGGGTCGTCGGCCTTGGCGACCGAACCGCGCTCCTCGACCGTGCGGTCCGTGACGTCCTGGCCGAGCCGCCCCAGCTCCTCCACCGCCCCGGCGTCGATCTGCCAGAGGTGCTTCAGCGCGGGCAGCCTGTCGCGCACCGACTCGACGGCGTCGGCGTGCGCCCCGGACTCCACGACGCACGCCGTGGCGCCCGAGTCGCCGAGAATCCACTCCACCTGCTCCGGCGAGCTGGTCTCGTACACCGGCACGGTGACCGCGCCCGCGCTCCAGATCGCGAAGTCGAACAGCGTCCACTCGTACCGGGTCCGCGACATCAGGGCGACCCGGTCGCCCGGCTGGACGCCGGCGGCGATCAGGCCCTTGGCGGCGGCGTGCACCTCGGCGAGGAAGGTCCGGGCGGTCACGTCCTGCCAGACGCCGCCCGCCTTGCGGGCGAGGACGGCGACGTCCGGGTGCTGCGCGGCGTTTCTGCGGACGATGTCGGTCAGATTGCCGTCCGCAGGGACCTCGTACAAAGCCGGAAGGCTGAACTCGCGCAAGACTGCTGCTCCTCATAGGGCGCCGGCGCCACGACATTGTGTGCTGCGACGGTGCGGTCCAAGGCTGGGGCGGGTACTCGCGGATTCACCTGTTGAAATCCCGAGTACGACTGGACTGCCCGGACGTTACCCGCCGGTATGGCGTCTTCGACAGGGGGACCCGGCGAGATGTTCGCTGCGTCACACGGCTTGGGTTTCCTCCGGCGCACAGTAGTCGACACGCCGACCGACCAGCCAGTAACCGCAGGTCCGACCGCCACTGTTCACAACTGCCGCCCGCTGTCTACTCTTGATCGACATGGCACCCACACCCACCCGCGTCCATGTCGTCAGCGATGTGCACGGCAACGCCCGTGACCTGGCCAGGGCCGGTGACGGCGCCGACGCCCTGGTCTGCCTGGGGGACCTCGTCCTCTTCCTCGACTACGCGGACCACTCGCGCGGCATCTTCCCCGACCTGTTCGGCGCGGAGAACGCCCGCCGCCTCGTCGAGCTGCGCACCGCCCGCCGCTTCGCGGAGGCCCGGGAGTTCGGGGCCGGGCTGTGGGCGGGGGTCGACGGCGACCGCGCCGCGGTGATCGAGGGGGCGGTACGCCGGCAGTACGCCGAGCTGTTCGCCGCCTTCCCCACCCCGACGTACGCCACCTACGGCAATGTCGACATACCGGCCCTGTGGGGCGAGTACGCCGGGGCGGGCACCACCGTCCTGGACGGGCAGCGGGTGGAGATCGGCGGCCGCGTCTTCGGCTTCGTCGGCGGCGGACTGCGCACCCCGATGCGGACGCCGTACGAGATCAGTGACGAGGAGTACGCCGCGAAGATCGAGGCCGTCGGCGAGGTCGACGTGCTCTGCACCCACATCCCGCCCGAGGTGCCGGAACTGGTCTACGACACGGTGGCGCGGCGCTTCGAGCGGGGCAGCCGGGCCCTGCTGGACGCGATCCGCCGCACCCGGCCCCGGTACGCGCTGTTCGGGCACGTGCACCAGCCGCTGGCGCGGCGGACGCGGATCGGGCCGACCGAGTGCGTCAACGTCGGGCACTTCGCGGCGACCGGGCGGCCCTGGGCGCTGGAGTGGTAGTCCCGCAGGCAGACAGGGGTGACGGCGGGCCGCTCACCGCGCGGTAGCCTTCACAGCGCACGCACGCGTGCGCGACGACTTCCCTACCGGCCCGCATCTGGAGGAGCCACCGCGATGGCGGAACACACCAGCTCGAGCATCACGATCGAGGCGGCACCGGCCGACGTCATGGAGGTGATCGCCGACTTCGCCCGCTACCCGGACTGGACCGGTGAGGTGAAGGAGGCCGAAGTCCTCGCGACCGACGCGCGGGGCCGCGCCGAGCAGGTCCGGCTGGTGATGGACGCGGGAGCGATCAAGGACGACCAGACCCTGGCGTACACCTGGAACGGGGAGCACGAGGTCTCCTGGACGCTGGTGAAGTCCCAGATGCTGCGCTCCCTGGACGGCTCCTACCTGCTGAGGCCCGCGGGCACCGGCACGGAGGTCACCTACCGGCTCACCGTCGACGTCAAGATCCCCATGCTCGGCATGATCAAGCGCAAGGCCGAGAAGGTCATCATCGACCGGGCCCTGGCGGGACTGAAGAAGCGCGTGGAGTCGGGGACGAAGTAGCCCACCGGCCACCGGCCACCGGCCACCGGCGCCGGTTCTCGCCGGGCACCGGTCCCCGGCCTCGGCGGGGCCGCCGTACCGGCTTCCTCGCCCGCAGGGGGCGCCCATCGCCCCCGCCCCCCGAAGCCGGCGCGGTCCGGTGACGGTCCGTGAAGGTAGCGTGCAGCCTCATGCGCACCCTCCTGATCACGGGCCCGGGTGGTGGCGGGCGGACGACCGTCGCCGCCGCCACCGCGCTCGCCGCCGCCCGCGCGGGCACCCGGACCCTGCTGCTGGGCGCCGACCGCGAGGACAGCCTCGGGGCCGCCCTCGGCACCCCCACCGGCCCGGCGCCCGCCCTGGTCGAGGAGAACCTCACCGTCTGGCGGCCCGACCCCGCCCAGGGCTTCCGCGACGCCCTCGCCGCCCTCCAGGACCGCGCCGCCTCCGCCCTCGGCCTGCTCGGCGCCGCCCGCCTCGACCCCGAGGAACTCACCCCCCTGCCCGGCGCCGAGGAACTCGCCCTGCTGCGCGCCCTGCGCGAAGCCGCCCTCGCCGTAGGGGAACCTCCCGGGTCCTCCGGGCACGGGGGGAGGCACGACCTGCTGGTCGTCGACCTGCCGCCCGCCCCGCGCGCCCTCGCCCTGCTCGCCCTGCCCGAGGAACTCCGCCGCTACCTGCGCCGCCTGCTCCCGCCCGGACGGCAGGCCGCCCGCGCCCTGCGCCCCGTCCTCGGCCGCCTCGCCGGCGTCCCCATGCCCACCGAGGCGCTGTACGAGAACGCCGCCCGCTGGGACCTCGAACTCGCCGCCACCGAAGCCGTCCTCACCGACCGGCGCACCAGCGCCCTGCTGGTCGCCGAGCCCGGCCCGGCCGCCGCCGACGCCGTGCGCACCGCCGCCCTCGGCCTCGCCCTGCGCCGCCTGCCCGTGGAACGAGTGGTCGCCAACCGCGTCCTGCCCGAGGACGCCCCCGCCGACAGTTGGCTGGCCGGCCCGGTCGCCCAGCAGCGCAAGACCCTCGACGACTGGCGGGGCTCGTACGACGTCCGCGCCCTGCCCCACCTCGGCCGGGACCCGCGCGGCACCGACGACCTCGCCGACCTCGCCGCGCCTACCGCCGGCCCCGGCCCCGCCCCGGTGGAGTGGCCGGTCACCGACCGGCTCGCCGAGGACGGCGTCCTGCTGTGGCGGCTCCCGCTGCCCGGCGCCACCCGCGACGACCTCGACCTCGTCCGGCGCGGCGACGAACTGGCCGTCGCCGCCGGACCGCACCGCCGTATCGTTTCGCTGCCCTCCGCGCTGCGCCGCTGCACCGTCCAGGGGGCCGCGCTCCGCGACGGCGTGCTGAGCGTGCGGTTCGCGCCGGACCCGAAGCTGTGGCCCCGCGCCCGCTGAACCGGCGGGGGCCGTTCGGGTAACGTCGTAGGGACGAACCGTAGTCAGGAGCCCGTCATGAGCGATCAGCTCCCCCCGTCCGACGCCGCCCCGGACGACGCCGGCGGCGCGGCGCGGGCGACCGACGCCGACGCCTGGTCGACCGCGTGCGCCGAGGACCTCCGGGCCGAGCAGGCCCGCCGCCGCGCCCGGTACGGACCGCCCCCCGGCTCCGCCGCGGACGAGCTGCGCCGCCTCGTCGACACGGTCGCCGACAAGCTGTCCGGCCTCCAGTCACCGCTGCTCGGCCCGGTCGCCGGACCCGCCGCCCAGCAGGTGGTCCGGCAGGTCGTCCAGCAGGCCAAGGCCGCCGTCGAACCCGTCATCGACCGCAACCCGGACGTCTTCGACCACCTCGCCGCCGCCGGAAACGAGCTGCTCGCCGCCTACCGCTCGGCCGTCCAACGCCAGGAGAGCCGCTGGACCGCCCGCGACACCGAGCCCCACGACCCCCGTGACCTCGGCGAACGACCCGACGAGGGCGGCGAGGGCACCGGCGGCGGTCAGCGCATCGACCTGGACTGACGGCCCTCGGCGGCGGCGCCTCGGGTACGGTTGGCCGTAGCGGGGCTCGACCGGAACTGAGGGATTCATGGGACTCACCATCGGCGTCGACATCGGCGGCACGAAGATCGCGGCCGGCGTGGTCGACGAGGAAGGCAACATCCTCTCGACCTTCAAGGTGCCGACCCCCACCACGCCCGAGGCCATCGTGGACGCCATCGCCTCGGCGGTGGAGGGGGCACGCGCGGGGCACGAGATCGTCGGCGTGGGCATCGGCGCCGCCGGATACGTCAACCGGCAGCGCTCCACGGTCTACTTCGCGCCCAACATCGACTGGCGCAACGAGCCGCTCAAGGAGAAGGTCGAGGCCCGCGTGGGCCTCCCGGTCGTGGTGGAGAACGACGCCAACGCGGCCGCCTGGGGCGAGTACAGGTTCGGGGCCGGCAAGGGCCACCGCAACGTCATCTGCATCACCCTCGGCACCGGCCTCGGCGGCGGCATCATCATCGGCAACAAGCTGCGCCGGGGCCACTTCGGGGTGGCCGCCGAGTTCGGCCACATCCGGATGGTGCCGGACGGCCTGCTCTGCGGCTGCGGCTCCCAGGGCTGCTGGGAGCAGTACGCTTCCGGCCGTGCCCTGGTGCGGTACGCCAAGCAGCGCGCCAACGCCACCCCGGAGCGGGCCGAGACCCTGCTCGCCCTGGGCGACGGCACCCCCGACGGCATCGAGGGCAAGCACATCTCGGTGGCCGCCCGCCAGGGCGACCCGGTCGCCGTCGACTCCTACCGGGAGCTGGCCCGCTGGGCCGGGGCCGGCCTCGCCGACCTGGCCTCGCTGTTCGACCCGTCGGCGTTCATCGTCGGCGGCGGGCTCTCCGACGAGGGCGACCTCGTCCTGGACCCGATCCGCAAGTCGTACAAGCGCTGGCTGGTCGGCGCCCACTGGCGCCCGGTCGCCGACGTCATCGCCGCCCAGTTGGGCAACAAGGCGGGCCTGGTAGGCGCGGCCGACCTGGCCCGCGAACCCGACCCGGTCATGTAAGCAGCGACAGGGGCACGCCCTCAGGGGCGCGGGGAACCGACGCGACGAGCCACGGCCGTCCGGCAGTTGCGCACACCCCCCGCGCCCCTCACCCCTGGGGCGTACATTGATCACCATGCCGTCGCTCGACAACCTCCCCGACTCCCGTACGGAACCCGACGGTTCCGCCGTCGTCCGCGTCCTGAGCTACAACGTCCGCTCGTTGCGCGACGACACCGACGCCCTCGCCCGCGTGATCACCGCCTGCGCCCCCGACCTGGTCCTCCTCCAGGAGGCCCCCCGGTTCTTCCGCTGGCGCAAGAAGCTCGCCCGGCTCGCCGCCGCCTCCGGCCAGGTGATCCTCTCCGGCGGCGGCACCGCCGCCGGCCCGGCGCTGCTCTGCTCCCTGCGCGCCACCGTCGAGCGCACCGAGGACGTCCTGCTCCCGCTCACCCCCGGCCTGCACCGCCGCGGCCTCGCCACCGCCGTCGTCCGCTTCGGCGCCGCCCGCGTCGGCGTCCTGAGCTGCCACCTCTCCCTGCAGAAGGACGAGCGGTACGAGCAGAGCGGCATGCTCCTGGACAAGCTGGCCGGCCTGGACGCCCCGCACGCCGTCGCGGGCGGCGACCTGAACGAACGCCCCGACGGCCCCGCCTTCCGCCGACTCGCCAAGGACCTCCAGGACTGCTGGGCCACCGCCCCCTGGGGCGGCGAGCACACCTCCACCCCCGCCGACCCGCGTCAGCGCATCGACGCGGTCTTCGCCACCCCCGGCGTCGAGGTCCTCGGCTGCGGGGTCCCGCTCGGCCTGCCCGGCGTACGCGAGGACGACCTGAGGGCGGCCACGGACCACCTTCCGGTCCTGGCCGCCCTCAAGATCCCGGCGTCGTGAACGGGCGGGGGCTGCGGGGACGGTCGTCCGGATCAGATCGCAGGGAATCTGCCGCGCCTCGTCATGCCGGCGAGCGGGGCGATCCGGACGACAGGCCCTAGACCACCGCGCCGCGGCCCGGGTCCTCGCCGTCCTCGTCGTCGGTCCGCATCCGCAGCACCAGCGTGACGAAGCCGCCGAGGAAGCCGCCGACGCACAGCGTCGTCAGCCACCAGGTCATGTCCCAGCCCAGCAGCACCGCCAGCAGAAGCAGCACCGGCCCGCCCAGCACACCGAGCCAGGCGAACCTCGCGGTGGTGTCGCCCTGCGGCAGCGGCGGCGGCTCCGGCGGGACGAAGTGCCCCTCGTCGTCGGTGTCGAAGTCCTCCTCGGCGGGCTCGGGCGTGCTGTAGTCGCGGGGCCCGACGCCCGGCGCGAAGGAGACCGAGCCGCCCAGCTTCGGGGCCGGCGCGGGCTCCTCGGGCCGCTCCTCGGGCCGTCCGGCCGGCTTGTCGTTGGTCTCCGGCTCCAGCAGCGCCAGGTCCTCCACCGACTTGAACGGCTTGGCGCCCGGCGGGTCCGGCGGCTCCTCGCCGTACCCGGCGACGATCGCCGCCCAGGCGGCCTCCTCGTCGAGGGGCACGCCCTGCTGCGGTGCGGCGGCGGGCCCGTCCAGGGCCTCGCGGCCGTCCCGGTCCTCGCGCTCTCCGCGTTCCTCGCGGTCGGAGTCGTGCTCAGCCACCTGCGGCCGTCCCTTCCTTGCCGAGACCGGACTCCGGCTCCTTGACGAGGCCGGGGGCGAGCCGGGCGATGAACGTGACGCTCTCCGCGAAGATCCGGTCCGCGTCATGGTCCAACGTCGCCACGTGGTAGCTCTGTTCCAGCAGGATCTCCGTGACGTCCGCGGACGACACCCGGCTGAGGACCCGCGCGGAGTCGGCCGGCGGCACCACGTGGTCGCGGGGGCTGCGCATCAGCAGCAGCGGCTGCGTGACCCGCGGCAGCTCGCCGTCGACGACCCGGAAGAAGGCGCGCAGCGAGTGCGCCGCGTGCAGCGGCACCCGGTCGTACCCCAGCTCGGTCGTGGCCGGCCTGGCGATGTCGTCGGCGATGCCCCGGGTGGCCGGGACGAGGTGCCGCAGCACGGGCAGGGCGTGCGGGGCCAGGCCGTGCATCCGGTTGGCCGGGTTGACGACCAGCACACCGCTGACGTCCGCGTGCCGGGCCGCCAGCCGCAGGGCCAGCGCCCCGCCCATCGACAGGCCGGCGACGAACACCCGCGCGCAGCGCTCGCGCAGGGCGCGCAGCTCCCGGTCCACCTCCGCGTACCAGTCGGGCCAGCTCGTGATCTGCAGGTCCTGCCAGCGGGTGCCGTGTCCGGGCAGCAGCGGCAGGGCGACCGTCATGCCGCGGTCGGCCAGGTGCCGGGCCCAGGGGCGCAGCGACTGCGGGGTACCGGTGAAGCCGTGGCAGAGGAGGACGCCGACGTCACCGCCCTCGTGGCGGAACGGCTCGGCGCCGGGCAGGACCGGCATGGCTCGGTCTCCTGTCGTCAGGGGGGCGGACACGGCTCCGGCACTCGTGCGCGGGTACTTCACGGTACGCGACCGCACTGACACCGACCAGGGCCGCAGGGGCCATTGACGGTCCCGCGGGATAAGGTCGACAGCGACACACACAGGAGGCACTCGCTTGTTGTACGGCGCGATGAAGGTCACCATCGGGGGCTCGCTCAAGCTCGCCTTCCGGCCCTGGGCGGAGGGCCTGGAGCACGTCCCCGCCGAGGGCCCCGCCATCCTGGCGAGCAACCACCTGTCGTTCTCCGACTCGTTCTTCCTGCCCGCCGTCCTCGACCGCAAGGTGACCTTCATCGCCAAGGCCGAGTACTTCAACACCCCCGGTCTCAAGGGCCGGCTGACCGCCGCGTTCTTCAAGGGCGTCGGCCAGCTCCCGGTGGACCGCTCCGGGGTGCGCGGCGCCGGCGAGGCGGCGATCAGGAGCGGCACAGAGGTCCTGGAGCGCGGTGAGCTGTTCGGGATCTACCCCGAGGGCACCCGCTCGCCCGACGGACGCCTCTACCGCGGCAAGCCCGGCGGCCTGGCGCGCGTGGCGCTCGCCAGCGGCGCGCCCGTCCTGCCGGTCGCCATGATCGACACGGAGAAGATCCAGCCGCCGGGGAAGGTGATGCCGAAGCTGATGCGGCCCGGCATCCGCATCGGCAGGCCGCTGGACTTCAGCCGCTACCAGGGCATGGAGCACGACCGCTTCGTGCTGCGGGCGGTGACCGACGAGGTCATGTACGAGATCATGAAGCTCTCCGGCCAGGAGTACGTCGACATGTACGCGACCGCCATGAAGCGGCAGCTCGCGGACGCGGCGAAGGCCGAGAAGGAAGCGGCCAAGGAGGCCAAGGCCGCACTGGCCCGCGCGGAACAGGAACAGGCCGAGAAGGAGAAGGCCGAGGAAGAGGCCGAGGCACAGGCCGCGCGGGACCGGACGGAGGGCGAGCGGTCCGGGTCCTGACCGGACCGGCCCGGGGGGTGGGGGAGATGGCCAGGCGCGAACGGGTCATGCGGATGTCGGTCGAGGTGCCGCTGTGGCGCGCGCTGACCGCCTACCGCGTGCTCACCATGCTGTACGCGATCGGCCTGTTCGCCACCGCGTACCACGAGTTCACCCGGCCCTGGCTCGCCCTCGGCTACTTCGCGGTGCTCACCGGGTGGACGCTGGCCACCCTCCCGAAGGTGGCGGGCGCCGCCGCCTGCACCCGGCGGTTCCTCGCCGCCGACCTCACCGTCGCGCTCACCGGCATCCTCCTCACCCCGCTCGCCGACGCCCACGAGCGGATCGTCGCGGGCGGCCCGACCCTGCCGTCGATATGGACCGCCGGCTCCGTCCTCGCCTTCGCCGTCAAGGGCGGCTGGCGCTGGGCGGCCGTCGCCTCCACCCTCGTCGCCGTCGCCAACCTGATCGAACGCGGCGCCCCGGTCCGCGACACCGTGCACAACGTGATCCTGGTCTGGGTCGCCGCCATCGCCATCGGCTACGTCGTCGAGGTCGCCCGCGCCTCCGAGCGCACCCTCGCCCGCGCCCTGGAGATCGAGGCCGCGACCCGCGAACGCGAGCGCCTCGCCCGGGACATCCACGACAGCGTCCTCCAAGTGCTGGCCATGGTGCAGCGGCGCGGCGCGGTCATCGGCGGCGAGGCGGCCGAACTGGGCCGGCTCGCCGGCGAGCAGGAGGTCGCCCTGCGCACCCTCGTCTCCGGCGGCCTGGTGCCCGTCTCCCGGGTGTCGGAGGACCGCGCCGAAGGCGCCGTCGTCCGCGCCGTGGACGAACCCGGACCGGGCGCCCAGGACGGCCCCGTGGACCTGCGCGCCCTGCTCGCCCCGCACGCCGGGTCCCGGGTCGTCCTCGCCGAGCCCGGGGCGCCGGTGACCCTGCCCGCGGCCGCCGCCCGCGAGGTCGCCGCCGCCGTCGGCGCCGCCCTGGACAACGTGCGCCGGCACGCGGGGGAGCAGGCACGCGCGTGGATCTTGGTCGAGGACGAACCGGACGAGGTGATCGTCACCGTCCGCGACGACGGCCCCGGCATCCCCGAGGGCCGCCTCGCCCAGGCCGAGGGCGAGGGACGGATGGGCGTGGCCCTGTCGATCCGGGGACGGCTGCGCGACCTCGGCGGCTCGGCCGAGCTGATCTCGGTGCCGGGACAGGGCACGGAGGTCGAACTGAAGGTACCGAAGGACGGGGCGGGCGTAACGTACCCGCGGGGGAAGGCGGCAGCGGATGACTGAGCAGCGGGGGCCGATCAAGGTCATGGTGGTCGACGACCACCCCATGTGGCGGGACGCGGTCGCCCGCGACCTCGCCGAGTCCGGGTTCGAGGTGGTCGCCACCGCCGGCGACGGCGAACAGGCGGTCCGCCGGGCACGGGCCGCCGCGCCGCACGTCCTCGTCCTCGACCTCAACCTGCCCGGCAAGCCCGGTGTGCAGGTCTGCAAGGAGGTCGTCGCCGCCGACCCCGCGCTGCGCGTCCTGGTGCTCTCCGCGAGCGGCGAGCACGCCGACGTCCTGGAGGCCGTGAAGTCGGGCGCCACCGGCTACCTGCTGAAGTCGTCCTCCACGGAGGAACTCCAGGACGCCGTGCGCCGCACCGCCGCCGGCGATCCGGTCTTCACCCCGGGCCTGGCCGGACTCGTCCTCGGCGAGTACCGCCGCCTCGCCTCCGAACCGGCGCCCGCCCCCGACACCGGCGCGCCCGGCGCACCCCGGCTCACCGACCGCGAGACCGAAGTGCTCCGCCTGGTCGCCAAGGGCCTGAGCTACAAGCAGATCGCCGAACGTCTCGTCATCTCCCACCGCACCGTGCAGAACCACGTCCAGAACACCCTGGGCAAGCTCCAGTTGCACAACCGCGTGGAACTCGTGCGGTACGCGATAGAACGGGGTCTGGACGACGCCTGACCCGCGCGGGACAGTGAATCCCCAACCACCCACCGTGGCAAAGGGGTTGCGCGATGAGGGTCGGAGTACTGACCGGAGGCGGCGACTGCCCCGGGCTCAACGCCGTCATCCGGGCCGTCGTCCGCAAGGGCGTCCAGGAGTACGGCTATGACTTCGTCGGCTTCCGGGACGGCTGGCGCGGTCCCCTGGAGGGCGACACCGTCCGCCTCGACATCCCCGCCGTGCGCGGCATCCTGCCCCGCGGCGGCACCATACTCGGCTCCTCGCGCACCAATCCGCTCCAGCGCGAGGACGGCATCCGCCGCGTCCAGGACACCCTGGCGGACCTGGACGTCTCCGCGCTGATCGCCATCGGCGGGGAGGACACCCTCGGCGTCGCCGGGCGCCTCGCCGACGACTACGGCGTGCCCTGCGTCGGCGTGCCCAAGACCATCGACAACGACCTGTCCGCCACCGACTACACCTTCGGCTTCGACACGGCCGTCTCCATAGCCACCGAGGCCATCGACCGGCTGCACACCACCGCCGAGTCCCACATGCGCGTCCTGGTCGTGGAGGTGATGGGCCGGCACGCCGGCTGGATCGCCCTGCACTCCGGCCTGGCCGGCGGCGCCAACGTCATCCTCATCCCCGAGCAGCCCTTCGACACCGACCAGGTCTGCGCCTGGGTGACCTCCCGCTTCCGGGCCTCGTACGCGCCGATCGTGGTGGTCGCCGAGGGCGCGGTGCCCCGGGACGGCGACATGGTGCTCAAGGACCAGTCGCTGGACTCCTTCGGGCACGTACGGCTGTCCGGGGTGGGGGAGTGGCTGGCCAAGGAGATCGAGAAACGGACCGGCAAGGAGGCCCGTACCACCGTGCTGGGGCACGTCCAGCGCGGCGGCACCCCGAGCGCCTTCGACCGCTGGCTGGCCACCCGCTTCGGACTGCACGCCATCGACTGCGTCCACGACGGCGACCACGGGATGATGGTCGCCCTGCGCGGCACGGACATCGTCCGCGTCCCCATCGCGCAGGCCACGGCACGGCTGAAGACCGTCGCCCCGGAGCTGTACGCGGAGGTCGGGGTCTTCTTCGGCTGACCGGCGCCGACGGGCCGCCGCCCGTATATTCGGGTATTCGGATATTCGGGACACCGTCCAGCGAACCGGGAGCGGCCGTGGAGATCCTCGCCTTCGGAGTGCAAGCCGACGAGCAGCCCCTCATCGAGCGGGCCTTCCGGGGCCGCGCCGAGGTCCGCTGCCTGGACGTCTTCCTCAACGAGGACACCGCCCCCATCGCGGCCGGCCACGAGATCATCTCCACCTCCGTCAACGCCGACCTCGGCGCGGGCGTGCTGGAGATCCTCGCGGCCGGCGGCACCCGGATGGTCGCCCAGCGCTCCACCGGCTTCAACAACGTCGACCTCACCGCGGCCGAGCGCCTCGGCCTGACCGTCGCCCGCGTCTCCTCCTACTCGCCGTACTCGGTCGCCGAGTTCGCCTGGGCGCTCGCCATGGCCGTCAACCGGCGGATCGTGCGCGCCTCCACCCGCACCCGGGACTTCGACTTCCGGCTGCACGGCCTGATGGGCCGCGACATGCACGGCCGCACCGCGGGCGTGCTGGGCACCGGCAGGATCGGCGAGGCGTTCGCCCGGATCGCCCACGGCTTCGGGATGAGGCTGCTCGGCTGGGACGTCACCGAGAACCCCGCCTGCCGCGACCTCGGCATGACCTACGTCCCCAAGGACCAGCTCCTGGCCGAGGCCGACCTGGTCACCCTGCACGTCCCCCTGATGCCCGAGACCCGGCACCTGATCGACGCCGCCGCGCTGAAGTCGATGCGCGACGACGCGATCCTGGTCAACTCCAGCCGCGGCGGCCTCATCGACACCGCCGCCCTGGTCGGCGAACTGCGCGCGGGCCGCTTCACGGGCGTCGGCCTGGACGTGTACGAGGCGGAGGCGGGCCTGTTCTTCCTCGACAAGTCCCTCGAAGCCGTCGAGGACGACACCCTGGCCCGCCTGGTCACCTTCCCCAACGTCCTGGTCACCTCGCACCAGGCGTACTACACCGAGGACGCCGTCGGCCAGATCGTGGACGCCACCGTGGACAACGTCCTGGACTACCGGGCCGGACGCCGCTCGGCGAACGTGCTGGTGCCGCGGAGCTGACCGACCAGCTCCCGCACGATCGCCGCGCCGTTCAGCGACAGCACCGACTCGGGATGGAACTGCACCGAGGCGAAGCCCGGCCCCCGCAGGGCGTGCACCTCCCCGTCCGCCGTCCGGCTGACCTCGACGCCGTGCGCGGCCAGCTCCCCGTACGCCTCCTCGTCGCAGCGCGCCACGAAGCTGTTGTAGAAGCCGACGGTCTCCCGCCGCCCGAACAGGTCGATCTCCGTCTGCGCCCCCTGGTACGGCACCCGCTTGCGCACGAGGTCCAGGCCCAGCTCGGCCGCGATCAGCTCGTGCCCGAGGCAGACGCCGAGGACCCCGTGCCGGTTGTCGCGCAGCGCCTCGGCGGCCAGCCCGCGCAGCAGCCGCATCTTGGGATCGGCCAGGTCGGCCGGGTCGCCGGGGCCGGGCCCCAGCACCAGCGGCCCCGCGTGCCCGCGCACCGCCGCCCGCAGTCCCGGCTCGTCGTAGCGGCGGACGGTGACCTCCAGCCCGCCGAAGCGCAGCACGTGCGCGAGCATCGCCGTGAAGGTGTCCTCCCCGTCGACGACCAGGGCGTGCCCGGTCAGCTCCCCCGACCGCTCCTGCATCCGCAGCCAGAACGGCGCCAGCGAGGTGCGGCGCCCGTCCAGCGCGGCCCGCACCCGGGGGTGGTCGGCCAGCCCCGGCCGGGCGGCCTCCCGGCGGGGCCGGCCCGGCCGCACCCCGAGTGCCGAAAGGACCCCGGCCGCCTTGGCGTGGGTCTCCGCGACCTCGCCCGCCGGGTCGGAGCCCCGCACCAGCGTCGCCCCGACCGGCACCCGCAGCCGCCCCCCGGAGTCGATGTCGGCGGTCCGGATCAGGATGGGCGAGTCCAGGGTCTGCGCCCCGCCCGCGTCCCGGCCGATCAGCGCCAGCGCGCCGGCGTAGTAGCCGCGCCCGCCGCTCTCGTGCCGCTCGATGGCCCGGCAGGCGTTCTGCACCGGCGAGCCGGTCACCGTCGCCGCGAACATCGTCTCCCGCAGCACCTCCCGCACGTCCAGCGAGGACCTGCCGCGCAGCTCGTACTCGGTGTGCGCGAGGTGCGCCATCTCCCGCAGCCGGGGCCCGACCACGACCCCGCCCATGTCGCCGACGGCGCACATCATCTTCAGCTCCTCGTCGACGACCATCGACAGCTCCTCGATCTCCTTGCCGTCGGCGAGGAAACCGAGCAGGTGCTCCGGGGCCGGCCCCTGGGCGGGATAGCGGTACGTCCCGCTGATCGGGTTCATCACGACCGTGCCGCCGGTCATCCGCACGTGCACCTCCGGGCTCGCCCCGACCAGCGTCCGGTCCCCGGTGTGCACGAGGAAGGTCCAGTACGCGCCCCGCTCGCCCGCCAGCAGCCTGCGGAACAGCGC
The DNA here is from genome assembly GCF_042899225.1 of Streptomyces sp. NPDC000134. NCBI lineage: Bacteria > Bacillati > Actinomycetota > Actinomycetes > Kitasatosporales > Streptomycetaceae > Streptomyces > Streptomyces sp. NPDC000134. Next base: position 330,783 of record NZ_JBIAZN010000004.1, on the reverse strand, counting down.
CAGCGCCTCGGCCCGCCCGAACCCCGGGACCCGGCCCCGGTACGTCCGCCGGATCACGAAGTTGGCGCCCTCGCCGCGCCCGATCTCCTCCCGCAGCACCCGCCCGACGATCTCCCGGTACTCCTCGTCGCCGACGTCGAAGCCACCGCCCTCGACCCGGACCTCGCGGTCGGGAAGCTGTGCCAGCGCGGCGGCGAGCGGGATCTCGTGGCGCTCCTCGGGGGTCAGGGCCAGCAGCGGGGTGCCGTCGTCGCGGACGTCGAAGCCGCGCTCGCGGATCTGGCGGAAGGGGACCAGCGCCAGGCAGTCGTCGGGCAGGTCGGCGAGCCGGTCGTGCTCGGCCACCGGGCCGAGCAGCACCTCCACCGCGTCCCGGTCGCGGCCGGGGGTGCGGCGGCGCAGCAGGGCGAAGGGGCGGGGGTCGTCGAGCAGATCGGGCAGGTTCATCGGTGGTGTCCTTCTGTGAAGGAGAGACGACCCGGCCCGTGGAACGCCGAAGGCCGCCTCTCGGGCGGCCTTCGCGAAGTGCTGGATACGCGCAGTCAGCGGGCCGCCGGAGGAGCGGTCCACCACCAGTTCTGGATCGAGTGCGCGAACATGCCCGGCACCCTACCCCAAGTGCCCCGGGCGTATCGGGTGTCTCATTTTCTGGGCACGGGCCGGAGGGGGGGACCTCACCCCGTAATGTTGACGCCGTGACCGTGAACGCTAAGACCAGCGCGAGCGCTGGCAACACCTGGCGAGACCTGCCCGCGGCGCAGCAGCCCGAGTACCCCGACCCCGAGGCTCTGCGCGCAGTCGTTGCGGAGCTGGAGTCGTATCCGCCGCTCGTCTTCGCGGGCGAGTGCGATCTGCTGCGCGCCCGGCTGGCGGCCGTCGCCAAGGGAGAGGCGTTCCTCCTCCAGGGCGGCGACTGCGCCGAGGCGTTCGACGCGGTGTCCGCGGACCAGATCCGCAACAAGCTCAAGACCCTGCTCCAGATGGGCGCCGTGCTCACCTACGCCGCCTCGGTGCCGGTCGTGAAGGTGGGGCGGATCGCGGGGCAGTACTCCAAGCCGCGCTCCAAGCCCACCGAGACCCGCGACGGCGTGACCCTGCCGACGTACCGGGGCGACTCGGTCAACGGCTTCGCCTTCACCGAGGAGGCCCGGGTCCCGGACCCCGAGCGGCTCAAGCGCATGTACCACGCCTCGGCGTCCACGCTGAACCTGGTCCGCGCCTTCACCACCGGCGGCTACGCCGACCTGCGCCAGGTGCACGCCTGGAACCAGGACTTCGTGCGCTCCTCCCCGTCCGGCCAGCGCTACGAGCAGCTCGCCCGGGAGATCGACAACGCGCTGCACTTCATGCGGGCCTGCGGCACCGACCCGGAGGAGTTCAAGACCGTCGAGTTCTACTCCTCGCACGAGGCGCTGCTGCTCGACTACGAGTCGGCGCTCACCCGCGTCGACTCCCGCACCGGGCGGCTCTACGACGTCTCCGCGCACATGGTGTGGGTCGGCGAGCGCACCCGGCAGCTCGACCACGCGCACATCGAGTTCGCCTCCCGTATCCGCAACCCGATCGGCGTCAAGCTCGGCCCGGCCACCACGGCCGAGGAGGCGCTGCAGTACATCGAGCGCCTCGACCCCGAGCGCGAGCCGGGCCGGCTGACGTTCATCGTCCGGATGGGCGCCGACAAGGTCCGCGACAAGCTCCCGGAGCTGGTGGAGAAGGTCACCGCCTCGGGCGCGACCGTCGTCTGGGTGACCGACCCGATGCACGGCAACACCTTCGAGGCCGCCTCCGGGCACAAGACCCGCCGCTTCGACGACGTGCTCGACGAGGTCAAGGGCTTCTTCGAGGTGCACAAGGCGCTCGGCACCCACCCGGGCGGCATCCACGTGGAGCTGACCGGCGACGACGTCACCGAGTGCGTGGGCGGCGGCGACGAGATCTTCGTCGACGACCTGCACCAGCGCTACGAGACGGCCTGCGACCCGCGGCTCAACCGCAGCCAGTCGCTCGACCTGGCGTTCCTGGTGGCGGAGATGTACCGGGACCAGTGAGACCGGCCCGTTCGCGGGCGTGAATGGGGCGCGGGTCACACACGATCCGCGCCCCTTCCGCTTTTGCCGCACCGGGGGCATCGGTAAGGTTAGGTTTGCCTCACCGACCAGAGCGGGTTTCCGGTCGACAGTCGGTACGGCGCGACCCTGACCCCGTCCGGGAGGTGAACCGGCGTGTTCGTCTGCAGTTGCTTCGGAGTCACCGAGGAACAGGTGAAGTCCCACGCCGAGGCCGGCGCCTGCACGCCCCGGCAGATCGCCTCCGCTTGCAAGGCCGGCACCGACTGCGGCGGCTGCGTCCGCCGTATCCAGGCGCTGCTCGGCCGGGGCGCCTGCCCCCGCCGGGAACTGATCGACCAGGGCGCGCCGGCCCTCGCGGAGCTGCCCGAGGCCGCCTAGCGGGTCCGGGTCACAGCCCCGTCGAGTCCGGCTGGGACTGCTCGACCACCGTCGACAGGTACAGGGGCTCGCCCAGCTTCTCGATCAGGTCAAGCTGGGTGTCCAGATAGTCGATGTGCAGCTCCTCGTCGGCGAGGATCGCCTCGAAGACGTTCGCGGACGTGATGTCGCCCTTGCTGCGCATCACCTCCACGCCCCGGCGCAGCCGGTCGATGGCCTCGGCCTCGACCTGCCGGTCCGCCTGGAACATCTCGGTGACCGTCTGCCCGACCCGGACATGGAACAGCCGCTGGTAGTTCGGCAGGCCGTCCAGCAGCAGGATGCGGTCGGTGAGCAGTTCCGCGTGCCGCATCTCGTCGAAGGACTCGTCGCGGGTGTACTTGGCGAGCTTGGTCCAGCCCTTGTGGTCCTGGAGTTTCGAGTGCAGGAAGTACTGGTTGATCGCGGTCAGCTCGGCGGTGAGCTGCTCGTTGAGGAATTCGATGACCTCGGGGTCGCCCTGCATCGCAGAGGCTCCTTCCACCGGGAACGGGCAGGTGCGCCGCATGATTGCACCGGCGGGGAAGATCGTCCAGTAAGTCTCGACTTAGTAAGTAAGGGCAGGCTTAGCCCTGCTTGCGGCTTATCAGGCGATTTGTCGAGGACCCGTTCGGGGGCATCGCCACCGGTCTGTCAGGATGGGTACATGGGTCAGCCGCTGGGACAGGAACCGGGAGAAGGGACGTCAGGGGGACCGGTACAGCCCGATCTCCCGCCGGGACAGCGGCTCCAGCGCGGCTGGCCGGTCACGCACTACGGTCCGGTCCCCAAGTTCCGGCCCGAGCGCTGGGAGTTCCGGGTCTTCGGCGCCACCGCCGACGGCGGCAAGCGCTGCTGGAACCACGAGGAGTTCACGGCCCTGCCGTACACCACCGTGGTGGCCGACCTGCACTGTGTGACGAAGTTCAGCATGGTCGGCGCCGAGTGGGGCGGCATCCCGGCCGCCACCGTCCTCGACCTCGCCCCGCCCGCGCCCGGCGTCACCCATGTGATGGTGTGGGCCGAGTACGGGTACAGCGCCAATGTGCGGCTGTCCGACTTCGCCGCCGGGACCACCCTCTTCGCCACCCACAAGGCCGGCGAGCTGCTCACCGCCGAGCACGGCTTCCCGCTGCGCCTGGTCGTTCCCCACCTGTACGCCTGGAAGGGCCCCAAGTGGGTCCGCGGCGTCGAGTACATGACCGCCGACCGCCGGGGCTTCTGGGAGGAGCGCGGCTACCACAACGTCGGCGACCCCTGGCGGGAGCAGCGGTACTCCTACCAGGAGGAGCCGGGGGAGGGGCCCGAGCTGTAGGGCGCTGAGCTTGCGGGGGTTTCAGCCGTCCCGGAGCTTCTTCAGGCGCTCCACGTCCGCCGCGTGGCCCTCCTTGCCGCCCGGTGTCTCGATGACCAGCGGTACGCCCTCGGTCGCGGGGTGCGTCATCAGCGCGCGGAACGGGTCCTCGCCGATGTGGCCGGCGCCGATGTTGGCGTGCCGGTCCTTGTGGGCGCCCACCACGTCCTGGGAGTCATTGGCGTGGATCAGCTTCAGCCGGCCCGCGCCGACCGTGTCCACCAGCAGGTCCAGCGTCCGGTGGGCGCCGGCCGGGCCGGTCAGGTCGTGCCCGGCGGCGAAGATGTGGCAGGTGTCCAGGCAGACCCCGAGCTTCGGATGGGCGTCCAGCGCCTCGAAGTACGGGCCGAAGTCCCAGGTCCGCGAGCACAGGGAGGCACCCTGCCCGGCGGTGGACTCCAGCAGCAGGTACGGGTCGTCGTCGTGGGTCAGCTCGTCCAGCAGCGGCAGCAGGTGCGCGCGCACCTGGGCCAGGGCCACCGACCGGTCCCGGCCGCCGGTCGCGCTGCCGGTGTGCACGACCACGCCGAGCGCGCCGATCTCCCGGCCGCGGCGCAGCGAGTGCCGCAGCGATTCCACCGACCGCTCCACGGTCGCCTCGGTGTGCGAGCCGAAGTTGATCAGGTAGGGGGCGTGCACCCACGCGGTGACCGACTCCGCCGCGCAGGCGGCGCGGAACGCCTCGTCCTGCCGGGGGTTGCCCACCGGGGTGGCCCACCCGCGCGGGTTGGCGACGAAGACCTGGACGGCCTCGGCCTTCAGCTCACGGGCGTAGGACAGTCCCACGGAGTGCAGTCCGCCGGCCACGGGGACGTGGGCGCCGACGGGGTTGCGGGGGGAGGGCGGGGGCGGGGGTGAAGTGCTCATGTCCCGATCCAGGATGCCAGGCTCCGTGCGGTGACCACGTACGGGGCCGCACGCGCGATCGATCCGGAGCGGGGCGGGTCAGCGGATCGTCAGGGTGATCGTCGAGCCCTTCGGGGCGGTGTCGCCGCCCTCGACGGACTGGCTCTTGACGGTGTCGCCGAACAGCCCGAGCAGCCCGCGGTCCTCGTCCACCTCGAACCCGGCCGCCTTCAGCTCCTCCTCGGCGTCGTCCACGCTGTCGCCGACCACGTCCGGGACCTCGATCATCTCCGGGCCCTTGGACAGCGTCAGCGTCACGGTGTCGCCCTCGGCGACCCGGCTGCCGTCGGCCGGGGCCTGCCGGGCGACCTGCCCGGCCTCGTGGTCGTCGGAGGTGACCCGCTCGGCCGCGACCTTCACCTTCAGGCCGGCCTCCGCCAGCTCGGCCCGCGCGTCGCCGAGGTCCTCGCCGGTGACGTCGGGGACGTCCACCGGGCGGCCCTTGCTGACGGTGAGGGACACCGCCGAACCGGCCCGCACCGTCGTGCCCGCCTTCGGGCCGGTGGCGACCACGAAGCCCTTGGGGACGTCCTCGCTGAACGCCTGGGTGACCATGCCCGGCTCCAGCCCGTCCTGCTTCAGCACGGACCGGGCCCGGTCCAGCTTGTAGCCGCTCAGATCGGCCACCTCCACCGTCCGGGGGCCGTCGGAGACGGTGAGCGAGACGGAGTCGTTGCCGCGGATGCGGGTGCCCGCCGCCGGGTCGGTGCTGATGACCGCCCCGCGCTTCACCGTGTCGCTGTACGCGTGCTCGACGTCGCCGACGTCCAGGCCCGCGTCCGCCAGCCGGTCCTTGGCCTGCGCCTCGGTCTTCTCCAGCAGCGGCGGGACCTGGGTGAACTGCCCCGAGTTGATGTACCAGACGCCCGCGCCGACGCCCAGCGCCAGCAGGACGGCGACGACGACGGCGAGCGGACCGCGCCGGAGCGCCGGGACCCGTCGCCGCGGGGGCTCCGGCGGCGGGGGCGCCAGCCTGCTGGTGCGGTGGAAGGCGTCCGTGGCCTCGTCGTCCTCGTTCACCGGCAGCGGCCGCACGGCCAGGGAGCGCGGGAGCACGCTCGTACGGTCGTCCGCGGTGTCGTGCCCCTCCGCCAGCGCCTGCGGCGGTACGGCGTCCAACTGCTCGTCGGTCAGCGCGCCGCGTGCGCGGCGGGCCCCGGCGAGCAGCGCCACCGCGTCGTACGGGCGGATCTCCGGGTTCCGGGCGGTCGCCGAGGCGACCAGCTCGTCCAGCTCGAACGCGAGGCCCGGCACCAGGGCCGACGGCGGCGGCACGTCCTCGCCCAGGTGCTGGTAGAGCACCTGGGCGGGGGAGTCCCCCTGGTGCGGCTTGGCGCCGGTCAGCATCTCGTACAGGACGACACCGCACGCGTACACGTCGACGCGGGGGTCGGCGGTGCCCTGCTCGATCTGCTCGGGCGCCAGATAGGAGACGGTGCCGAGGACCGCGCCGGTGCTGCTGGTGACCGTGTCCACGGCCCGGACCAGCCCGAAGTCGGCGACCTTGACCCGGCCGTCGTCCCCGATCAGCACGTTCTCCGGCTTCATGTCGCGGTGCACGAACCCCGCGCGGTGCGCGGCGCCGAGCGCGGCCAGCACCGGCTCCAGGATGTCCAGCGCGGCCCGGGGCTGCAGCGCCCCGCGCTCGCGCAGCAGGTCCCGCAGGGTGCAGCCGGAGACGTACTCCATCGCCAGGTAGACGTACCCCGCGTCGGTGCCCTGGTCGAAGACCTGGACCACGTTGGGGTGGGCGAGCCGGGCGACCGACTTGGCCTCGCGGATGAACCGCTCGACGAACGTGCCGTCGGCGGCCAGCGTCGGGTGCATCACCTTCAGCGCGAGCACGCGGTCGAGGCGGGTGTCCACGGCCCGGTAGACCGTGGCCATCCCGCCGACCGCGATCCGCGCGTCGACGCGGTACCGGCCGTCGAGCTGTCGCCCGACCAGAGGGTCCTGAAGGGTCGTGTCCACGCAGGCGAGTCTACGAGCCGGCACCGACACCGGGCCGGGCCCGGCCGCGGCGGGCCCGGTACTGGAGCGGAGCTGTGACGCAACACACCCCCGGACGCGGGGCCGCGCGCCGCGCGGTGCGCCGCGCCCGCCGGTCCCGTGGCGCGGATCACCGCGCCACTCCCGGCCCGCAGCCGTCCCGGCGCCGCGCCGGGACGGCTCCGCTCCGGTCCGTGGCCGGGTCGGGCCCGCTCCGGTCCGTAGTCGGGTTCGGTGCCGCGTCGGGGGCGGCTTCGCTTGGGTCCGTGGCCGTCCCGGTGCCGCATCGGAGGGGCCCGTTTCGGTCCTCAGGCGGGTCCGGCGTCGGGGACGGCTCCGCTTCGGTCCGTGGCCGTCTCTGGCGCCGCGTCGGGGCGGCTTCGCTCAGAAGGCGGGCCGTTCCGGGTCCAGTGCGGCGCGGCCCGCCGTCGGCGAGGACGGCTCGGCGAAGTGCCGGCGCGGAATCCGCCCGGCCCGCCTGGCGAGCCGGCCCGCCTCCACCGCGTGCCGCATCGCCTCCGCCATCAGCACCGGCTCCTGCGCCCGTGTCACCGCCGAGGCGAGCATCACCCCCGCGCAGCCCAGCTCCATCGCCAGCGCCGCGTCCGACGCCGTACCGGCCCCGGCGTCCAGGATCACCGGCACGCACGCGTGCTCGACGATCAGCTCGAAGTTGTGCGGGTTGCGGATGCCCAGGCCCGAGCCGATCGGCGAGCCCAGCGGCATGACCGCGGCGCAGCCCACGTCCTCCAGCTTGCGCGCCAGCACCGGGTCGTCGTTGGTGTACGGCAGGACGGTGAACCCGTCGTCGACCAGTGTCTCGGCCGCGTCCAGCAGTTCGATCGGGTCGGGCAGCAGGGTCCGCTCGTCGGCGATGACCTCCAGCTTGACCAGGTCGGTGCCGAGGGCCTCGCGGGCCAGGCGGGCGGTCAGGACGGCCTCCCCGGCGGTGAAGCAGCCCGCCGTGTTGGGCAGCACGCGGATGCCGAGCCGCTCCAGCACCGACAGCACCGAGCCGTGCACGGAGGGGTCCACGCGGCGCATGGCGACCGTGGTCAGCTCGGTCCCGGAGGCCACCAGCGAGCGCTCCAGCACATCGAGGCTGGGCGCCCCGCCGGTGCCCATGATCAGACGGGACGTGAAGGACGTACCGCCGAGGACGAAGGGGTCGTCGGCCATGGGTCAGCCTCCTTGGACGGCGGTGAGGACTTCGACGCGGTCGCCGTCGGCCAGCGCCGTGGACGACCACCGCGCACGCGGGACGACGGTCTCGTTGAGGGCGGCGGCCACCCCGGAGGGCGCCTCGGTGAGCGTGCGCACCAGGGCGTCCAGGGCCGTGCCGGGAGCCACCTCGCGCGGCTCCCCGTTGACCGAGATGTTCATACGGGCTGCTCCGTGGGGACGTCGGCGGCGTCGAAGCGCCGGGGGGTGAAGGGGCGGGCCTCCTCGGGAAGCTCGCCGCTGGTCAGCAGGTGGGCCATGACGTCGCCGGTGACCGGGGTGAGCAGGACGCCGTTGCGGAAGTGGCCGGTGGCCAGCAGCAGCCCGTCCAGCGCGGTCGGGCCGAGCAGCGGCGCGTTGTCCGGGGAGCCGGGCCGCAGCCCCGCCAGGGTCTCCGTCAGGGGCAGCTCGGTGATGCCCGGCACCAGCTCGTGGGCGTCGCGCAGCAGCTCGTACACCCCGCCGGCGGTGACGGTGGTGTCCCAGCCCAGTTCCTCGCTGGTGGCGCCGACGACGAGTTCGCCGCTCTCCCGGGGCACCAGGTAGAGCGGGTTGCCGCGGACCACCGCGCGGACCGTGCGGTGCAGCAGCGGCGGCCGGTCCGCCGGCATGGCCAGCCGCAGGACCTGCCCCTTCACGGGCCGTACCGGCGGCAGGACCTCCTCCGGAACGCCCGTGAGCCGCCCGCTGAGGCTGCCCGCGGCCAGTACCACCCGGCCGGCCGGCAGCGCCGTGCCGTCCTCGGTGACCACGCCCGTCGCCCGGTCCCGGACCACGGTCAGCCGCTCGGCGCGCACCCGGTGCAGGACCACCCCGGCCCGTTCGCAGGCGGTCACCAGGGCGCGGGCGAGCCGCCGGGGGTCGATCTGGTGGTCGCCGTCCACCCGCAGCCCCCCGCGCACGCCCGGCGCGAGCATCGGCTCCAGGCGGCGGCACTCACGCCCCGACAGCCACTCCGCGTCGAGGCCCGAGCGGACCTGGAAGGCGTGCAGCTCCCGCAGGTGGGCGCGGTCGTCGGCGTCGAGGGCGACGGCCAGGGTGCCGCACCGGCGGTACCCCAGGTCGTGCCCGGTCGCCTCGGCCAGCTCGGCCGCGAAGGCGGGGTAGCGGCGGGCCGAGGCCAGGTTCAGCGCGAGCAGGGTCTGCTCGCCGTAGTGCAACTCGGTGACGGCGGCCAGCATCCCGGCCGCCACCCGGGCCGCCCCGCCGCCCGGCGCGGGGTCGACCACGGCCGCGGCCAGCCCGCGCTGCGCGGCCCGCCAGGCGGTGACCAGGCCGATGACGCCGCCCCCGACGACCAGGACGTCGGGGACACGGGGGTTGCGTGCGGATCGCTCGGACGACATGGGTGTCCAGCCCCTCCCTTCGCCGGCATGACCCGGATCAGGTTCGTACGGTCGGAGGCCGCCAGCCTCCCTCTCAGCCCGGTGCGTCCGGGCTCCCGCGAGTGCGTTACGTCGGCCACCCTAACCGTTCGGTCTCCGCGCCGGTAAGGGAGCGTCCCGGCGGCCGGCCGGGCGGGCCGGCTGTGCAGCACATCACCCACCGTGCCGCCTGACTGACGTTCCGTCAGGTGTCTATGGTGATCAGGTGAGCGATCAGACGCAGGAACGGGCGGAGTCCGCGCGGCGGCGCGTGGTCGTCGTGGGAGCGGGCATGGCCGGCGTGCAGACGGCCGTCGCCCTGCGCGAACAGGGGTTCACCGGCACGGTGACCCTGATCGGCGCGGAGCCCCACCAGCCCTACGACCGGCCCCCGCTGTCCAAGGCCGTCCTCCTCGGCACCGCCGAGGGCTCCGCCTTCGACGTCGACTTCGAGGCGCTCGGCATCGAGGTCCGCCTCGGCTGCGAGGCCCTGGGCGTCCGCCCCGACGCCCGCCTCCTGGACACCGCCGCGGGGCCGGTGCCGTACGACGCCCTGGTTCTGGCCACCGGCGCCGAACCGGTCCGGCTGCCCGGCACCGAGAGCGTCCCCGGCGTCCATCTGCTGCGCACCCTGGACGACGCCGAGCGGCTGCGCCCGGTGCTCGCCCGCCAGCACGACATCGTGGTGGTCGGCGCGGGCTGGATCGGCGCCGAGTTCGCCACCGCCGCGCGGGAGGCGGGCTGCGCGGTGACCGTCGTGGAGGCCGCCGCCCGGCCGCTGGCCGGCGCGCTGCCCGCCGACGTGGCGGCGCCGATGGCCCGCTGGTACGCCGACGCCGGTGCCGTCCTGCGCACCCACGCACGCGTGGCCCGCGTCGAGCCCGGCGCGGTGGTCCTCGGCGACGGCACGCGCGTGCCCGCCGGCGCGGTCGTCGTCGGCATCGGCGCCCGCCCCGCCACCGCCTGGCTGGCCGGTTCCGGCATCGCCCTCGGCGCGCACGGCGAGGTCCTCGCCGACGACCGGCTGCGCACCTCGGTGCCGGACGTCCACGCGGTCGGCGACTGCGCGTCCTTCCCCTCCGGCCGGTACGGCGAGCGGCTGCTCGTGCACCACTGGGACAACGCCCTCCAGGGGCCGCGCACGGTGGCCGCCGACATCGTCGGCGCCGGCACCGGGCAGGAGCCGCCGGTGTACGACCCGGTGCCGTACTTCTGGTCGGAGCAGTTCGGCCGCTTCGTGCAGTACGCCGGGCACCACACGGCCGCCGACACCACGCTCTGGCGCGGTGACCCGGCCGGCCCCGCCTGGACGGTGTGCTGGCTGCGCGGGAGCCGGCTGGTCGCCCTGCTGGCCGTCGGCCGCCCCCGCGACCTCGCCCAGGGCAAGCGGCTGATCGACGCGGGCACGCCCGTGGACCGGGGGCTGCTGGCCGACCCGGCCCGGCCGCTGAAGGCGGCGGTGGCGTAGTCCGTCCGTCCTGGCCGGACGGGTCCGGCTTCCTAGTGTCAGTGGCAGATGGCAGGCTTGATACGTGACCGAGATTGACGCAAAGATCGATGCTCTCGTCCCCGCATGGCTCACCCTGCCCGACATCGCCGAGATGTTCGACGTGGAGGTGACCCGCGTCCGGCAGTTGGTCAAGGACGGCCAGCTCATCGCCGTACGCCGCGGGGAGAACCGCGCGCTGCACGTGCCCGCCGCCTTCATCGACGGGGACAAAGTGGTCAAGGGCCTGTCCGGGACCCTGACGCTGCTGCGTGACGACGGGTTCACGGACGAGGAGATGCTGGAGTGGCTCTTCACGCCCGACCCGTCCCTGCCCGGCACCCCCGCGCAGGCGCTGAGCGAGAATCGCGGCACGGAGGTGAAGCGCCGCGCCCAGGCGCTCGCCGTCTGACCCGACCGACCACCCGGTGTGCGGGCCGCGCCCCTGAGGGGACCCGGCCGGTACGCCGCCGAGGACCGGCGCCGCCCGCGCCGGGCGCCACCGACGCGTGACGCACCGGAGCGGGCGCGCCGCCGACACCGGCGCCAGCCGACACCGGCGTCGCCGCCGGGTGTGCCACCGGGGGCCGGTGCCACCCGTCGGCCCGCCATTCGACCAGAGGGGGATTCCCGTATGCCCGTGACCGCCGACCGCGGGGGCGCCACCGCGCGTGAGCGACTGGCCGACGCCCGGCTGTACCTCTGCACGGACGCGCGCAAGCGCCAGGGCGACCTGCCGGAGTTCCTGGACGCGGTGCTGGCCGGCGGCGTCGACATCGTGCAGTTGCGGGACAAGGGCATGGAGGCCGCCGAGGAACTGGAGCACCTGGCCGTGTTCGCCGACGCCTGCGCCCGGCACGGCAAGCTGCTCGCGGTCAACGACCGCGCGGACGTCGCCCACGCCGCCCGCGCCGACGTCCTCCACCTCGGCCAGGGCGACCTGCCGGTGCCCGCCGCCCGCGCCCTCCTGGGCGAGGACGTCCTCATCGGCCGCTCCACCCACGCCGAGTCCGAGGCCGCCGCGGCGGCCGCGCAGGACGGCGTCGACTACTTCTGCACGGGCCCGTGCTGGCCGACCCCCACCAAGCCCGGTCGCCACGCCCCCGGCCTGGACCTCGTGCGCTACACGGCCGGGCTGGGCACCGGCCGCCCCTGGTTCGCCATCGGCGGCATCGACCTCGGCACCCTCGACCAGGTCCTGGACGCGGGCGCCCGCCGGGTGGTCGTCGTCCGCGCGATCACCGAGGCCGGTGACCCGGGCGCCGCGGCGGCCGAGTTCGCCAAGAAGCTGCGCGGCGCCGGTGATGTCCAAGGGGTGGACAACTAATGGACAATTCGGACGATCTTCCGTCTCCGGTTGGGGGACCGGCGCCCCCTGGCTAACCTGCCGGTATGGCCCTCGGAACCGCGTCCACCAGGACTGATCGCGCACGCACCGTCCGCGACATGCTCGCGTCCGGCAAGACGACGTACTCGTTCGAGTTCTCCGCGCCGAAGACCGCCAAGGGCGAGAAGAACCTGTGGAGCGCGCTGCGCAGGGTGGAGGCGGTCGCCCCGGACTTCGTCTCCGTGACATACGGAGCGGGCGGTTCCACCCGGGCCGGCACGGTCCGGGAGACCGAGCAGATCGTCGCCGACACCACGCTCACCCCGGTCGCCCACCTCACCGCGGTCGACCACTCCGTCGCCGAGCTGCGCAACATCATCGGCCAGTACGCCGACGCGGGCATCCGCAACATGCTCGCCGTGCGCGGCGACCCGCCCGGCGACCCCACCGCCGACTGGGTGCCGCACCCGCAGGGCCTGACCTACGCCGCCGAGCTGGTCGAGCTGATCAAGGAGTCGGGCGACTTCTGTGTCGGCGTGGCGGCCTTCCCGGAGATGCACCCGCGCTCCGCCGACGCGGACACCGACGTGGCGCGCTTCGTCGACAAGTGCCGGGCCGGCGCCGACTACGCGATCACCCAGATGTTCTTCCACCCCGAGTCGTATCTGCGCCTGCGCGACCGGGTGGCGGCGGCAGGGTGCGCGACCCCGATCATCCCCGAGGTCATGCCGGTGACCAGTGTGAAAATGCTGGAAAGGCTGCCGAAGCTCAGCAACGCCTCGTTCCCGGCCGCGTTGAAAGAACAGATCCTCGGAGCAAAGGACGATCCGACCGCTGTACGCTCCATTGGCATCGAGTTCGCCACGGAGTTCTGCGCGCGACTGCTCGCCGAGGGTGTGCCCGGACTGCACTTCATCACGCTCAACAACTCCACGGCGACGCTGGAAATCTACGAGAACCTCGGCCTGCACCAGCCACCGCGGGCCTAGACCGGCCGCACGTACATGCGACACACTGCGTAACGGTCACTGGGAGAGGGGCGTACATGGGCTGGACGGTCCTCTACATCGCGTTCGGCGGCGTCGCGCTGTGGCTGCTCGGTGAGGTGCTGCTGCAGTACAAGGCGCGGCTGCGCTGGCGGCTGCTGGCCTTCGCCGGCTTCCTCGGTGTCGTGGCCGGAGTGCTGATCCAGTCGGTCGTCGTCATCGGACTGGGCGCGGCGGCCTTCGCGGTCGGCCAGACCTACGTCACCCTGTCGTTCCGCCGCGGCTTCGCCTCCGGCTGGGCGGTCAACGCCCCGGCCGGACTCGTCGGCGGCAAGCGCCGCCGCCCCGAACGCGCCCGGCAGGAACCGGCGTCGGAGGTCTCGGGGCCGGAAGCGGCCGGACCCGGTCACGGCGCCCACGACGGCCACACCCCGGAGTCCCACGCCGCCGACGCCTACGGCCACGACTTCGACCCGGACGACGTCTTCACGCCCGTCCGCCCCGCCGACCCCGCGGCCGCGGAGACCACCGCCGTCTACGAACCGCAGCCGATGCCCGAGGACTCCGGCTCGTACGACACCTACGGCGGCGCCGGCTACGGCCACGACCAGCACGCCCCGGCCGCCTACGACTACTCCGGCTACCCCCAGCAGGAGTACGGCTACGACGGCGCCGGCCAGCAGCAGTACGCCGCCTACTCCGACCCGTACATCGGCACCCACACCTACGGCGGGGCCCCGTACGACACGGGGTACGACACCGGCACCGGGGCGCAGCAGTACCCCCCGCCGGATTACCCGCAGGACCCGTACGCCACCGGCGGCTACGGCGGCCAGACCCCGGCGGGCGGCGTCTGGGTGCCGCAGCAGCGCACCACCGACGACGCCTACGGCGGCGAACTCCCGCCCGAGCAGCCGTACCCGCCGTACCACGGCGACGGCCAGGGCCAGAGTCAGGGCCAGGGCCAGGGGCACGGCTTCGACGAGCAGTACCGCTTCTGATCCTGACGGAGGGTCACCGGGGCCCGGTCCTCACCGCGAACCCCGGAACTCCGGTCCCTCCACGATCAGTCCGGCCACCAGCGCGCCCGACATCCCGGCGTGCGGCAGGCCGCCGCCCGGATGCGACCAGCCGCCGACGGTGAACAGCCCCGGTGCGCGGGTGCCGTTCGCCGGGTGCAGCAGCCGTCCGCCGGCCGCGGCCAGCGCCGGGGCCGGCACCGCGCCGCCCGCCGCGCCGGTCGCCTCCTCGATGTCGGCCGGGGTGCGCACCTCGTGCCAGAGCAGCCGGTCGCGCAGCCCCGGTATCGCGGCCTCGGCGGCGGCGATCAGGTCCTCGGCCCGGCCGCCGGGCTCCGCGCCGGCGCCGGAGGCCGCCGGCACCGCCGCCGAGAGCACGACCGCCTCGTGCCCGGTGTCGGGGACCAGCGCCGGGTCGTCCGGCCGCAGCACGGTCACCGTCGGACGCGCGGGCGCGCCCGGCGCCGGTCCGAAGAGGGACGCCAGCTCGGCGTCCCGGTCCGGCGCGTGCACCACCGTGCGGTGCGCGACGCCCTCGGGACGGGCGCCCCGCAACGCCAGCAGCACGGTGAGCCGGCTCGCCGCCGACCGCCGCGCCGGGACCTCGTCGGCACCGCGCGCCACCAGGTCACCGGCGACACGGTCCAGGACGCCCGGTGCGACACCGGCGACCACGAAGTCGGCTTCCGCGACCTCGCCGCCGGCCAGCTCCACACCGGCGGCCCGGCCGTCCTTCTCCGCGACCGCCGTGACCTCGGTGCCGAAGCGGAACTCCACCTTGCGGGCCAGGCACCGCTCGTACACCGCCCGCGCCAGCTCCCGCAGCCCGCCGCGGACGTACCACGTGCCGAAGGCGTGCTCCATGTAGGGCAGGACGGCCGCGCTCGCCGGGGTGGTGCGCGGGTCCAGCCCGTACGCCAGGGCGTGGCTCTCCAGCAGGGCGGCCAGCCGGGGGTCGCGCAGCTCCCACGCGCCGACCTCGGCGAGCGTGCCGGCCCGGCGGGTGCGCAGCAGCCGCCTGTGCGGCACCGCCGGGTAGGGCTCGCGCTCGGCCAGCACCCGCCAGTTCGGCCACAGGGGCTCTTCCAGGAGTGGTCTGCGGGTGCGGTCCCAGGCTTCCCGGGCCCGCACCAGGAAGTCGCCCCAGCGCTGCCCGGCATCCGCCCCGAGGGCCGTGTCCAGGGCGGCGACGACGCCGGCGCGCGAGGCGTTGGGCAGCGCCGCCCCGGTGCCGTCCGCGAACACGTGCCGGGCGCTGGGGTCGACCTGCACCGCCTCGACGCGGCTCTCCAGCGGCTCCTTGCCGGTCTTCAGGAACAGGTCCCGCCAGACCGCGGGCAGCGGCAGCAGACCGGGGCCGGTGTCGAAGCGGAAGCCGTCCCGCTCGAAGCGGCGCACCGCCCCGCCGTACGTCGCCGTACGCTCGTACACCACCACCCGGTGGCCCGCGACGGCCAGCCGGGCGGCGGCCGCCATCGCGCCCATCCCGGCGCCGATCACCGCAATCCGTGCCATGCCAGGGACTTTATCGGCCACCACCGACAGTCCCGCCCGCAGGGGCCCTGACCTGCGGCGATGACCGGCAGTGCCGGGACGGGGGAGTATCGGAGCGGACGTGTTGCGCCCCGGGCGGTGTCGCGGGGGTGTGGGGAGGGGTACGCAGGGGTGAGTACGCGTACCTAGCCGGACAGTTGAGTAGCCGCGCGGATGGGGTCCCACCTGCGCGGACGAGAGAGTGAGGGCACGGAGAGGGGCACGGTCCGGCACCGGCGACACGGGGCGCCGGAACGGACCGGGCCCGCGATCCGCTCCTTCCGCCGGCCGCGGTCGGCGGGAGCGAGGCACGGGGGAACCCGGGGGACGACCGAGAAAACGGGGGAACCACGGGGGAGCAACAGGGAGCGCCGGTCGGCGATGGCCCGCGGGGGACGCGGCCACGGCGGACCGGCGCTCTCCCCGTTGCCGCGGGACGGGCTTCGGCGGCCCCCGCTCCGCGATGAGCGTGCCGACCTGCCGCCTCGCGGTGCTTCTGCCGAGCGACCGCGTTGCGGCCGGCGGCACCGCCCCTCCACGGCCCTGGGCGCCCAACAGCCCGCCCGATTCCGCATCCACGCCCTCGTCCGGGGCAAAAGACCAGGTCACAACGGATTGTCAGTGCCATACCGCACGATGGGCACATACAGCACTACGTGTGCTGTGACAGCGACGACAGGAGGTTCGTCATGGCCAACTCGTCCGCAGCAGCCGCCCGTCGGCGCCGCGCATCCGGCCCTGCCCCCTCACTGACCGGACCGGCGAGCGACGTCCACCCGGTGCTGCGCCGGGCCACGGCCCCGCCCGCCGCTCTCGACCTGCTCGCCCAGGCCCGCGCCGGACTGGACGAGGCCACCGTCCTCGAAACCCCC
Organism: Streptomyces sp. NPDC000134; assembly: GCF_042899225.1. Lineage (NCBI taxonomy): Bacteria > Bacillati > Actinomycetota > Actinomycetes > Kitasatosporales > Streptomycetaceae > Streptomyces > Streptomyces sp. NPDC000134. The sequence continues at coordinate 314,261 of NZ_JBIAZN010000004.1, read as the reverse complement.
AACGAGCGGTACGCGCAGGCACACCTCGCCGCCCTGCGCACCGCCGCCGCCGTGCTCGCCGCGCGGGGGCGCCCCGAGACCACACCCCGGGCCCGCGCCCGCATCCGGAGCGCCTGGGAAGTGCTCCCCGAGATCGCGCCCGAGCTGTCCGAGTGGAGCGCGCTGTTCGCCTCCGGGGCCCGGCGCCGGGCCCGCGCCGAGGCGGGCATCAAGGGCGCGGCCAGCGGCCGGGACGCCGACGACCTGATCCGGGACGTGGCGATGTTCCTGCGCCTGGTGGAGCGGATGCTCGTCCTCCAGCCGGTCCTGCCGCAGCCCCGCCCCGACACCGACCGGCCGGGCACCGGCACCCCGGGCCGAGACATACCGGACGCGGGATGAACCGGCCCGCCCCGCCCCGCCCGCCGGGGTGACCAGGCACGGCGGCCGAGGCAATAGGGTGGAGGGCGCCTGAAGCCCGCCTGCCCCCGCCGCACCCCGGCCGGGGAGGCACCCCGTTCGCGCCGAGGAGTCAACTGCCGTGTCGGACCCGTCGCGCCCCCGCGCCTCCCTCCGTACCGCCGTGGTCTGGGAGGTCCTCCAGGACGCCCTCGACCGCCGGGTCAAGGCCACGGGCCGGCAGGCGCTGGACGTCCTCGACACCGGAGGCGGCAGCGGCAACTTCGCCGTGCCCCTGGCCCGCCTCGGCCACCGCGTCACCGTCGTCGACCCCAGCCCCAACGCGCTCTTCGCGCTGGAGCGCCGGGCCGCCGAGGCCGGCGTCGACGACAAGGTGCGCGGCGTCCAGGGCGACGCCCACGGCCTGTTCGACGTGGCCGAGCGCGGCGGCTACGACGCGGTGCTCTGCCACGGCGTCCTGGAGTACGTCGACGACCCCGCCGAGGGCGTCCGCAACGCGGTGGCCGCGCTGCGCGCCGACGGCGTCCTCAGCCTGCTCGCCGCGGGGCTCGGCGGCGCCGTGCTGGCCCGCGCCCTCGCCGGGCACTTCACGGAGGCCCGGCAGGCCCTCGGTGACCCGGACGGCCGCTGGGGCTCGGGTGATCCCGTCCCGCGCCGCTTCACCGCCGAGCAGCTCACCGGGCTGGTCGAGGGCGCCGGCCTGCGGGTCGGTGCCGTGCACGGGGTGCGGGTCTTCGCCGACCTCGTTCCCGGCGTGCTGGTGGACACCGAACCGGGGGCCCTGGACGCGCTGCTGAAGCTGGAGGCCGCCGCGGCGGAACTGCCGGCCTTCCACTCCGTGGCCACCCAGCTCCACGTGCTCGGTGAGACCGGTGGGACCGAAGGGATGCCAGGGACCTGAGTCACCCCCGGGACCGTGCCGCTGATCAGCGGGTTGCGGGCACATGGAGTACGCCACAGGCCCCCCGAACGGGGGCCCGGCGCCGTATGATCGAGGGAGACCGCCCGGCATGACGGGTCGGCCGCCGGGGAATGGGAACCTCAGCGAGCCGGGACGGCCATGACGGAGTCCGGTTGGCCAATTGGCGTAGAGGGGCGGGTTTCACGGGGGCGATTCCCTGCCTATCCTGAAGGGACCCCCCCCGGGTCGCCCCGGCGACTGCACGATGAGGAGGACTCCGTGCCGCTCTCGGAGCACGAGCAGCGCATGCTCGAGCAGATGGAGCGAGCGCTGTACGCCGAAGATCCCAAGTTCGCGACAGCGCTCGAGGGAAGCGGGCTGCGTACGTACACCCGGCGACGGGTCTACCAGGCGGTCGCGGGCTTCCTCGTAGGTATTGCGCTCCTCATGGCCGGCATGGTCGCCCAGCAGGTCTGGCTCAGCGTGGTGGGATTCCTCGTCATGCTGGGCTGTGCCGTGCTCGCGGTGACCGGATGGCGCAAGGCTCCGAAACCGGGTGAGCAGCCCGCCGCCGGAGCGGCGCCCCACGCCCGCCACCAGGGACGTCAGCGGCGTTCCGTGATGGACCGCATCGAGGAGCGCTGGCAGCGCCGCCGGGACGAGCAGCAGGGCGGCCACTAGCCCGGCGGGCGCGCCGCAGCCGCACCCGGACAGACGTATGTGAGAGGGGTGACCACCGGCGAGGTGGTCACCCCTCTCACGCATGCCCCGGGGCGGCCGGGGCATGTCCGCCCGCCTCCGGGCCCCGAGCGGCGGGGAAACCCAGGCCCCGGGCCCGCGCCACGTCCGCAGCCGCGTGCGGGGGCGTCCGGCCCCCGCGGTCCGCTCAGCCCCGCTGTCTCAGGGGCCTGCGGGGCAGGTTCGGGCGGGCTGCCCGGACGCGGTGGCGCAGGGCGGCCCAGCGGGTGGAGACCGTCCATGCCGCGCGTACCGCCGAGCGGGGGGCGAAGCGGGCGCGGAGCCTCGTGCTCCGGCCGGATCTGGCGCGCAGCCCCGCGGCCACCCGCTGGACGTCGTCCGCGAGACCCGCCGTCCGGCGCGGCCGGGGAGCGTAGAGCACCTGCTCCACCGCGTCCGCCACCCGGTGCACCGCCTCCGCCGCCACCGGGTCCAGTTGCCCCAGCCGGATCATCCGGACCGCCGCCTTGCGCGGGGTCTGCGACTCGTCCGGCGCGATCCCGAAGTCCCACGCCGTGTCGGTCAGCTCCTGCCAGACCGCCAGGGTGTGCGCCACCGCGCCCGCCTCGCCGCGGCCGTGCGCCCCGAGCCGCACCGCACGGGCCCGCGTCCGCCACAGCATCGGCGACAACGGAACCGCCAGCACCACCAGGCCGGCCAGGGTCCACAGCAGCAGCGCGTACCACTTCGGGCCGTCGTCGCCCGCGGCGAGCGCCGCCTCGGGGGACTCGCTCTCACAGCCCTCCAGCTTCTTCTGCTGCGCGGTGCAGCCCTCGCTCGCCGAGGCCGACGCGGCGGGCGCCTCCGACGCCTCCTGCGAGGGCCGCGCCACGTCCGGCACGGAGGTGCCCGGGGCGTCCGGCACGGTGTACGCCGGTATCGAGCCACGGTTGGGGGTCGGCTCGAAGCGAGTCCAGCCGACGCCCTCGAAGTACAGTTCCGGCCAGGCGTGGGCGTCCCGCAGGCTCACCGACACCGAGCCGTCCGTCTGCGGGGAACCCGGCGCGAAACCGACCGCGACCCGGGCCGGTATGTCCAGGGAACGGGCCATCGCCGCCATGGCGAACGAGAAGTGGATGCAGAAGCCCTGCTTGTCCTTGAGGAACCGGGCGATGGCCTGGGAGCCGCTGCCCACCTGCACGTCGGTGTCGTACTCGAAGCCCCCGTTGACCGCGAAGTACTCCTGGAGCGCGACCGCCCGGTCGTAGGCGGTGGCCGCGCCCTCGGTGACCTCCCGCGCGGTCCTGGCCACCACCGGCGGCAGCGAGTCCGGCAGCTCGGTGTACTCGCTCTCCAGGGACGCCGGGGGCCGCGGCGCGGCGGCGAGCTGCTCCGCCGTGGGCCGCACCTGGAGGCTGCGCACCTCGTACGTCAGACCGCGGGTGTTCTGGCCGTGGTCGCCGACCAGGGTCATGCCGACCGGCTCGTACCGCCACTCGCCGCCGACCTGGACCCCGCTCGGCGGGTACGGCATCGGCAGCCAGTCCTGGGCGTACCAGTCCGCCGCCGAGACGGTGGCGGTCATCTCCGTGCGCTCGACCTCGGGGCCGAGGCCGGCGGGCAGCGGGAAGGTGCCGTCCGGCACGGCGACGATCTGCCGCTTGGACGGCTTCCAGGTGGTGCCGTCGAAGTCGTCCAGGGAGACGATCCGCAGGTACAGGTCGGAGATGTCGTTGGTCCTGGTGCGGACGGAGAGGACCTGGCGGTCCTCGTCCACGTTCAGGCTGTCGCGCAGGGAGACCAGCGGGTTCACCGCCGAGATGGTGCCGCCGCCCCCGCCGCCGGAGCCCATGCCGGTGCCGGTGCCGTCGAGCAGCCCGCCGTCCATCGCCGGCAGGGCGAGCGGCACGACCAGGGCGGTGCCGAGCGCGACCGCGCCGATCCGCCGGCCGGTGCGCACGGGTGCCGTCGCGCCGGCCGGTCCGCCGCCCGGGGTGCGCGGGACGCCGCCGAAGACGCGGCCCCACTGGGAGAACCGGTCCCGGCCCTCGATCAGCAGCAGCATCAGATAGCCGGCCGCCGCGACCAGGAACCACAGCCAGTCGGTGCCGCCCTCGGACAGGCCCGCCGCCACCGAGTACAGCGCCAGCAGCGGCAGCCCGGCCGGGGCGGCGCCGCGGAAGGTCACCGCGAGCGTGTCCACCAGCAGGCCGATCACCAGCACGCCGCCGACCAGCATCAGCCGGATGCCGTCGGACTCCAGGGGCGCGGGGATCGCGTACCGCGCGATGTCGTCGGCGCCCTGTTGCAGCAGGTCGGCGAAGTGCCGGAAGGTGCCGGGGCCGGGCAGCAGTCCGGCCGCCGCCTGCTCACGGGCGAAGACCAGGGTCAGCGCCAGCAGCCCCACCAGGGCCTGGGCCGCGACCGTCAGCGGCCGGGGCAGCGGCACCGTGCGGGCCGCCGCGCCCACCCCGGACTGGACGGCCAGCAGGAACGCGGCCTGGAAGATCCAGGTCGCCGGATCGACCAGCGGCAGCAGCGCGCACGACGCCATCAGCGTCGCCGCCCACGCCCCGAGCGCCAACCTCGCCCGCCCGCTCATCGCACACCTTCCCCGCCGCCGCCCGCCACGCGGCGGCCCGGCCGCCCGCGCCACCGGGACGCGCCCGGCGCCGATCGTGTCCGCCCGCGCCCCGGGGATGCCCCCGGCGCCGGCCTCGCCCGCCCGCTCATCGCGTGCCCTCCCCGCCGGTCGTCGTCAGGCCGGAGCGGGAGTGGTCGGCCGCGCGCCACAGGGTGTCCAGAGCGGCGCCGCGGGGGACGCGGACGACCGTCCAGCCGGCCTCGCGCAGCAGCCGGAGCCGCCGCGCGCTGTCGTCGGACTCGCCGGGCACGTCCGCCGGCTCCCGCAGCCAGGTCCCGCTGTCCAGCACGAAGGCGATCGCGCCGCCGCTGCGGTGGCGCATCTTCGCGGCCACCGTGGCCTGCTCCTCGTCGAGGTCGCCGAAGAACGCCACCAGCAGCCCCTCGTTGCCGCCGCGCAGCACGTCGTAGGCGCGGGACAGGCCCGTGCCGTCGGAGTGGTCGATCACCGCGAGGGTGTCCATCATCAGCCCGGCCGCGTCCGCCGTCTCCTGGCTGGCGCCCGCGAAGCCGTCACCGCCCTCGCCGGGCAGCGAACTGCCGGTGTCGGTGAGCAGCCGGACGGAGAAGCCCCGCTCCAGCATGTGCGCCAGCACCGACGCCGTGCCGGACACCGCCCACTCGAAGGCCGAGTCGGGTCCCGCGCCCGCGTAGGCGACGCCCCGGGTGTCCAGCAGCACCGTGCACCGGGAGCGCTGCGGCTGCTCCTCGCGGCGCACCATCAGCTCGCCGTAGCGCGCGGTGGACCGCCAGTGCACCCGGCGCAGGTCGTCGCCGTAGCGGTAGCCGCGCGGGATCACGTCGTCCTCGCCGGCCAGCGCCGGCGAGCGCTGCCGCCCGTCGCCGTACCCCTTGGCCTCGCCGCCGAAGCGCACCGGCGACAGCGGCTCCACGCGCGGGATCACGGTCAGCGTGTCGTACGTGGAGAAGGACCGGGTCAGCTCGCACATGCCGAACGGGTCGGCCAGCCGCAACTGGAGCGGCCCCAGCGGATACCGGCCGCGCAGGTCGGAGCGGACCCGGTAGGACACCTCGCGCCGGCCGCCCGCCTCGACCCGGTCCAGGACGAACCGGGGACGCGGGCCGAGCACGTAGGGAACCCGGTCCTGGAGCATCAGCAGGCCGGTGGGAAGCCGCGAGACGTTCTCGATCCGCAGGTGCACGCGGGCCTCACCGGCGGCGGGCACGCGTGCGGGGGAGAGCCGGCGGCTGCCCGCGACCCGGTACCGCGTGCGGTACAGCACCGTCGCGCACACCAGCGGCAGCACCGCCAGCAGCAGCCCGACGCGCAGCAGATCGCTCTGCCCGAGGACGTACGCGCAGACCGCGGCGGCCACACCGGCCGCCAGGAAGGAGCGGCCACGGGTGGTCAGGCCGGCCAGCGCCGTGCGGACACCGCCCTTGTCGTCCGTCCCGTCCGCCGCCCGGCCCGTCCCCCCGGTGGTCATCACAGCCTCCGCGGCGGCTGCTGGGGATAGGCCGGACCGCCGCGGCCCAGGCCGAAGCCGCTCGGCTGCTGGGGCGCCGCGGGCACCGGGGTGTGCTGGAGGATCTCCCGCACGACCTGCTCGGCGGTGCGCCGGTTGAGCTGGGCCTGGGCGGTGGGCAGCAGCCGGTGCGCCAGGACGGCGACGGCGAGGGACTGCACGTCGTCCGGCAGCGCGTACTCCCGCCCGCTCAGGGCGGCGGTTGCCTTCGCCGCGCGCAGCAGGTGCAGCGTGGCCCGCGGCGAGGCGCCGAGCCGGAGGTCGGGGTGGGTGCGGGTGGCGGCGACCAGGTCCACCGCGTACCGCCGGACCGGGTCGGCGACGTGGACGCCGCGCACCGCCTCGATCAGCTTCACGATCTCGTGGGCGTGCGCCACCGGCTGGAGGTCGTCCAGCGGGCTCACCCCGCCGTGCACGTCGAGCATCTGCAACTCGGCCTCCGGGCTCGGATAGCCGATGGAGACCCGGGCCATGAACCGGTCGCGCTGGGCCTCCGGCAGCGGATACGTGCCCTCCATCTCGACCGGGTTCTGGGTGGCCACCACCATGAACGGGCTGGGCAGCTCGTAGGTGCTGCCGTCGATGGTGACCTGGCGCTCCTCCATGGACTCCAGCAGCGCGGACTGGGTCTTCGGCGAGGCGCGGTTGATCTCGTCGCCGATCACCACCTGCGCGAAGATCGCGCCGGGCTTGAACTCGAAGTCCCGGCGCTGCTGGTCCCAGATGGACACCCCGGTGATGTCCGAGGGCAGCAGGTCGGGCGTGAACTGGATACGCCGCACGGAGCAGTCCACGGACCGCGCCAGCGCCTTGGCCAGCATGGTCTTGCCGACTCCGGGGACGTCCTCGATCAGCAGATGTCCCTCGGCGAGCAGCACGGTCAGCGAGAGCCGTACGACCTCGGGCTTGCCCTCGATCACGCTCTCCACCGAACCGCGTACCCGCTCCACCACCGCGGTCAAGTCAGTGAGGCTCGCTCGATCGTCATAGGTCGTCACCCGGCCCTCCTCGGCCCATCCCCACGCCCGCCGCGGAGCGAGGGGTTACCCCAGCTTTCCGGACCGATGCCCCGTACCGCGGACAGGCCCACCCCGAACACGGACACCGGGCGGGAAAAGTTCCGCACGGCACCGCTTCAGGCATTCTTGCCGCCGTTACCGATTCGTGTCACTCGCCTGTGGACAACTGCCAGCGATATGTCGGGTCTTGCGTCTTTCGCGCGTCCTGTCGGTCCGCTGTCCCCGGCACCCGGCCGGGTCGGGCGGGGACGGCCTCGCGCGGCAGGCCGGCGCGGGTGCCGCCGGTGGCGGCGCCGGAGCCGGCGGAAACCGGCGCGGAGGACGTCATAGCCACGACGGTACTGGCCGGCCGCCGACCCGGCTCGCCGTGCGCGGGGCCGGGGAACCCCGGGCCGCCCTGTGGTGAGCTGGGCCACAGGAGTGGTGTGGGCGCGTCCGTCCGGGTGACCGGCCGCCGCCGTCCGCATCCCGGGCCCCGGGTCCGCGACGCGCAGGCCGGTTGATTGACCGCGCGAGACGGTGGACTAAAGTGGCGCGAAGCGGGAGGCGAGGCTCTCCCCGCTGGACTGAATCCCCGGAGACCTGCGCGATGTCCGCCAGGTCTCCCCACGTGCGCGGCGCGTACGTACGGCTCGGCCTCCTCCCGCTCCCGGCCGGCCGACGCTCGCAGGCGCCGGCAGGTCTCCCCTTCGCGAGAGGGCGGGGACCCGGCGGTACGTGACGCCGCGCCGGACCCGAGAGGCCGACCCCCCTTGAGCCAGAGTCGACACGTCCCGGTGATGCTCCAGCGGTGCCTGGACCTGCTGGCGCCCGCCCTGCAGGAGCCGGGGGCCGTGGTCGTGGACTGCACCCTGGGCCTCGGCGGGCACAGCGAGGCGCTGCTGGAGCGGTTCCCCGGGGTACGGCTCGTCGCCCTGGACCGGGACAAGGAGGCCCTGAGGCTGTCCGGCGAACGGCTCGCGCCGCACGGCGAGCGCGCCACCCTGGTGCACGCCGTCTACGACGAGCTGCCCGACGTCCTCGGCCGGCTCGGCGTCCCGCGCGTCCAGGGCGTCCTGTTCGACCTCGGCGTCTCCTCCATGCAGCTCGACGAGGCCGGCCGGGGCTTCGCCTACGCCCAGGACGCCCCGCTGGACATGCGCATGGACCAGACGACCGGCATGAGCGCCGCCGAGGTCCTCAACACCTACCCGCCGGGCGAACTGGTCCGCATCCTGCGGGCGTACGGCGAGGAGAAGCAGGCCAAGCGGATCGTCTCGGCGATCGTGCGGGAGCGCGAGAAGGAGCCGTTCAGCAACAGCGCCCGCCTCGTGGAGCTGATCCGCGCCGCCCTGCCCCAGGCCGCCAAGCGCACCGGCGGCAACCCGGCCAAGCGCACCTTCCAGGCCCTGCGCATCGAGGTCAACGGCGAACTCGCCGTCCTGGAGCGGGCGATCCCGGCCGCCGTGCAGGCGCTCGCCGTGGGCGGACGGATCGCGGTGCTGTCGTACCACTCGCTGGAGGACCGGCTGGTCAAGCAGGTCCTCGCGGCGGGCGCCGCCACCACCGCCCCGCCCGGACTGCCCGTCGTGCCCGAGCGGTACGCCCCCCGGCTCAAGCTGCTCACGCGCGGTGCCGAACTTCCCACCGAGGAGGAGATCGCGGAGAACCGGCGGGCCGCCCCGGCGAGGCTGCGCGGGGCCGAGCGCATCAGGGAGGACGCCGAGTGAGCCAGGCCAGGCGCGGGCGCGGCCCGCACCGAGGGGAGGGTGTGTGAGCGGGAAACCGGAACTGAAGGGCAGGGCCGCCCGGCTCGCCCGGCTCTTCCCGACGGGCGGGGGACAGGCTGCCCGCGCCCCCTTCGTCCTCCTGGTCGTCGTCCTCCTCGGCGGCGGTCTCCTCGTGCTGCTGGTGCTGAACTCCGCGCTCAGCGAGGGATCGTTCCAGCTCGACGACCTCAAGCAGCAGACCAAGGAACTCACCGACGAGGAACAGGGCCTCCAGCGGGACGTCGACGCCTACTCCGCCCCGCAGGCCCTGCAGCGCCGGGCCCGGGAACTGGGCATGGTCCCCGGCGGCGACCCCGCCTTCCTCGCTCCCGACGGCACGGTCAAGGGCGCTCCCGCCCCGGCCTCGCCCGCGAGCGCGCCCCTCGTCATCGCACCGGAGGCGCTCACCGCGCGGCCGGTCCCGGCGACCCCGACCCCCGGCAGGTGACGGAAGTGGCCAACGACTCCGGCAGGCAGACGCCGCGCCGCCGTGTGCCCGGACCCGCCGGGCCGGTGCGCTCCGGCGCCGGGCGCCGGCCCGGCCCCGGCGCCCGCCCCGCCCGCCGCCCCGGCCCGCCGCGCCGCCCGGCCCCGCCCAAGGTCATCCGCCTGGGCAGCCCCCGGCCGCGGCTGCGCCTGGTCGGCGTCGCGCTGGCCCTGGTGCTGACCGCCTTCACCGTACGGCTGCTCCAGGTGCAGGCCGTCGACGCCGGCACGTACACCGCCAAGGCCGAGCAGAACCGGTACGTGGTGCACACCCTGACCGCCGAGCGCGGCGGCATCACCGACCGCGACGGCGTGGCGCTGGCGGCCACCGTGGACGCCTACGACATCACCGCCGACCCCACGATGTTCACCCGCGAGGAACTGAAGGTCGGCGACGGCCCCGAACAGGCGGCGGCACTCCTCGCGCCGATCCTCGGCGAGAGCGAGGACGACCTGGCCGCCCGGCTCCGTCCGAAGGACGGCAACCTGCGCTACGTCCGGCTGGCCCGTGCCAAGACCCCGCAGGTGTGGAACCAGATCAAGGACCTCAAGAGCGCGCTCACCAAGAAGGCCGAGACCGACAAGTCGGCCGTCAACGTGCTCGCCGGTGTCTTCGCCGACCCCAGCAGCAAGCGGGTCTACCCCAATGGCGACCTCGCCGCGAGCGTCATCGGCTGGGTCGACGCCGAGGGCCAGGGCGGCGGCGGCCTCGAACGCAAGCTCGACAAGACGCTGGCCGGCCAGGACGGCGAGATCCGGTACGCCCAGTCAGGCGGCCACCAGGTGCCCACCGTCGGCGCCAACGAGACGCCCGCCGTGCCCGGCAGGACCGTGGAGCTGACCCTCGACCGGGACATCCAGTGGGCCGCCCAGGACGCCATCAGCGACCAGGTCGAGGAGTCGGCGGCGGACGGCGGCTACGTCGTCGTCCAGGACACCCGGACCGGCGAGATCCTCGCCATGGCCAACTCGCCCGGCTTCGACCCCGGCGACCTCACCCACGCCGACCCCGCCGCGCTCGGCAACGCCGCCCTCCAGGACGCCTTCGAGCCCGGCTCCACCGCCAAGGTGATCTCGATGGCCGCCGTGCTGGAGGAGAACGCCGCCACCCCCACCACCCACGTCACCGTCCCCAACCGGCTGCACCGCGGCGACCGGCTGTTCAAGGACGACATCGACCACCCCACCTGGTACCTCACGCTCAACGGCGTGCTCGCCAAGTCCAGCAACATCGGCACCATCCTGGCCACCGGAGAACTGGGCGAGAACCAGCGCGAGGCCAACCAGGTCCTCTACTCCTACCTGCGCAAGTTCGGCCTCGGCAGCTACAGCGGCCTCGGCTTCCCCGGCGAGACCAAGGGCATCCTGGCCCCTCCGGAGCAGTGGTCGACCTCGCAGCAGTACACGATCCCCTTCGGCCAGGGCGTCTCCCTCAACGCGACGCAGGCGGCCTCCGTCTACTCCACGATCGCCAACGGCGGCGTCCGCATCGAACCCACGCTCGTGAAGGGCACCACCGGCCCCGACGGTCGCCTCACCGCCGCGGCCAAGCCCAAGAAGACCCGGGTGATCAGCGAGAAGACCGCCGAGACCCTGTCCAGGATGCTGGAGTCGGTCGTCGACGACGAGGAGGGCACCGGCACCAGGGCCCGCATCCCCGGCTACCGGGTGGCGGGCAAGACCGGCACCGCCAACCGGGTGGACCCGGTCACCGGCAAGTACAAGGGGTACACCTCCTCCTTCGCCGGGTTCGCGCCCGCCGACCAGCCCCGCGTCACCGTCTACTGCGCCATCCAGAACGCCACCGAGGGCAGCTACTTCGGCGGACAGATCTGCGGACCGGTCTACAAGCGGGTGATGGAGTTCGCGCTGAAGACGCTCCAGGTCCCGCCGACCGGGGCCGAGCCCGAGAACTTCCCGGTCACCTTCCAGCCCTGACCTGATCGAACCGAAGCCGTACCGAGCCACCAGGAACCACCCGTGACAACGATCACCCCCGATCCCGGGAACCAGCACGGCCCCCGCCCCTCACTTCGCCCGGAGGCCGGTCAGCCCGGTACGCTCACCGCCGTGCCACAGCCTGATCAGTCCCGAACCACCCAGAAGGGCCAACCCGTGAGCCATCCGGGACCGCCCCGGCCGGTGCAGGTCTCCGCCACCCCCCTCGCGGAACTCGCCGGCCAACTGGGGGTCACCGCGCCGGAGGGCGGCGCCGAGGTCACGGGCATCACCCATGACTCCCGGGCCGTCCGCCCCGGCGACCTGTACGCCGCCCTGCCCGGCGCCCGCGCGCACGGCGCCGACTTCGTCACCCAGGCGGCCGGCCTCGGTGCCGCCGCCGTGCTGACCGACCCGTCCGGCGCCGGACGCGCCGCCGCCACCGGCCTGCCGGTGCTGGTCGTGGACGACCCGCGCGGGCACATGGGCGAACTGGCGGCCACCATCTACGGCCACCCCGGCCGCGATCTGCTCCAGATCGGCATCACCGGCACCTCCGGCAAGACCACCACCGCCTACCTCGTCGAGGGCGGCCTGCGCACGGCGCGGTCCACCGGCCTGATCGGCACGGTCGAGATGCGCATCGGCGACGAGCGCATCAAGTCCGAGCGGACCACGCCGGAGGCCACCGACCTCCAGGCCCTCTTCGCCGTCATGCGCGAACGCGGCACCGAGGCCGTCGCCATGGAGGTCTCCAGCCACGCCCTGGTGCTCGGCCGGGTCGACGGCTGCGTCTTCGACGTCGCCGTCTTCACCAACCTCAGCCCGGAGCACATGGAGTTCCACTCCGGCATGGAGGACTACTTCCAGGCCAAGGCGCAGTTGTTCACGCCCGGACGCAGCCGCCTGGGCGTGGTCAACGCCGACGACGAGTACGGCCGCCGGCTCGCCAAGGAGGCCGGTGTCCCGGTCGTCACCTACTCGGCGGAGGGGCACCCCGACGCCGACTGGCGGGCCGAGGACGTCGAGGTCGGCCCGCTGGACTCGGCGTTCACCGCGGTCGGCCCCGAGGGCGAGCGGATCGCCGCCCGGTCGCCGCTGGCCGGGCCGTTCAACGTGGCCAACACCCTCGCCGCGATCGTCGCCCTGGCCGCGGCCGGCCTGGACCCGCAGCGCGCCGCCGACGGGGTGGCCGCGGTGCCGGGCGTGCCGGGGCGGCTGGAGCGGATCGACGCCGGGCAGCCGTATCTGGCCGTCGTCGACTACGCGCACAAGACGGACGCCGTGGAGTCGGTGCTCAAGGCCCTGCGCAAGGTCACCGGGGGCAGGCTGCACGTGGTCCTCGGCTGCGGCGGCGACCGCGACCGCAGCAAACGCGAGCCGATGGGCGCCGCCGCCGCCCGGCACGCCGACACCGCCGTGCTGACCTCCGACAACCCCCGCTCCGAGGACCCCCTCGCGATCCTGGCCGCCATGCTCCGGGGCGCGGCGTCGGTGCCCGCGCACGAGCGCGGCGAGGTGGCCGTCTTCGAGGACCGGGCCGCCGCCATCGCCGCCGCCGTGGCACGGGCCGAGCCCGGCGACACCGTGCTGGTCGCGGGCAAGGGCCACGAGCAGGGCCAGGACATCGCCGGGGTGGTCCGTCCCTTCGACGACCGCCAGGTGCTTCGCGAAGCCATCCAGAAGACCCAGGGATGAACTCCCGAATGATCCAGGGGATGAACTTGTGATCGCCCTCTCTCTCGCCGAGATCGCAGACGTCGTCGGCGGGCAGATGCACGACATACCGGAACCGTCCGCCATGGTCACCGGTCCGGTCGTCCGGGACTCCCGCGAGGCGGGGCCCGGCTGTCTCTTCGTCGCCTTCGTCGGCGAGCGCGTGGACGGCCACGACTTCGCCGCCGCGGTGGCCGGGGCGGGTGCGGCGGCCGTGCTCGGCTCCCGGCCCGTCGGCGTGCCCGCCATCGTCGTGGACGACGTCCAGTCCGCCCTCGGCGCCCTCGCCCGGCACGTCGTACGCCGTCTCGGGGCCACCCTGGTGGCGCTGACCGGCTCGGCCGGCAAGACCAGTACCAAGGACCTCATCGCGCAGGTGCTCCGGCGCAAGGCGCCCACGGTGTTCACGCCCGGCTCGCTCAACAACGAGATCGGGCTGCCGCTGACCGCGCTCACCGCCACCGAGGAGACCCGCTTCCTCGTCCTGGAGATGGGCGCCCGCGGCATCGGCCACATCCGGTACCTCACCGAACTCACGCCGCCCAGGATCGGCCTGGTCCTCAACGTCGGCTCCGCGCACATCGGCGAGTTCGGCGGCCGGGAGCAGATCGCCCAGGCCAAGGGCGAGCTGGTCGAGGCGCTGCCCGAGGACGGCGCCGCGATCCTCAACGCGGACGACCCGTACGTACGGGCCATGGCCTCCCGTACGAAGGCGAAGGTGATCCTTTTCGGAGAGTCCGACGAAGCGGACGTCCGGGCCGAGAACGTGCGACTCACGGACACCGGACAGCCCGCCTTCAGCCTTCACACACCCTCCGGTGCAAGCGATGTGACCATGCGCCTGTACGGTGAGCATCACGTGTCGAACGCGCTCGCCGCGGCCGCCGTCGCCCACGAGTTGGGCATGTCCGCAGACGAGATCGCCGTCGCGCTCTCCGAGGCGGGCTCCCTCTCCCGCTGGCGGATGGAGGTCACCGAGCGCCCGGACGGCGTGACGGTCGTCAACGACGCCTACAACGCGAACCCCGAGTCCGTACGGGCCGCCCTGCGCGCGCTCGTGGCCATGGGCAAGGGACGCCGTACGTGGGCGGTGCTCGGCAAGATGGCCGAGCTCGGGGACGAGGCGCTCGCCGAGCACGACGCGGTCGGACGGCTCGCCGTCCGGCTCAACGTCAGCAAGCTCGTCGCGGTCGGGGGCAGGGAAGCCCAATGGCTGCAACTGGGCGCATATAACGAGGGTTCGTGGGGTGAGGAGTCGGTGCACGTGTCCGACGCACAGGCGGCGGTCGACCTGTTGCGCAGCGAGTTGCGCCCGGGGGACGTCGTACTCGTGAAGGCGTCCCGTTCGGTGGGTCTGGAGCGCGTCGCCACGGCGCTGCTGGAGACCGGCGCCGAGGGTGAGGTTGCCGCCCGATGATGAAGCAGATCCTGTTCGCGGGCGTCCTCGGGCTGTTCCTGACGCTGGTCGGCACTCCGCTGCTGATCAAGCTGCTGGCCCGCAAGGGCTACGGCCAGTACATCCGCGACGACGGCCCGCGCGAGCACGCCAGCAAGCGCGGTACGCCGACCATGGGCGGCATCGCCTTCATCCTGGCCACGGTCGCCGCGTACTTCCTGGCCAAGGTGATCACCGGCTATCTGGACCCCGAGGCCGACGCGGCGCCGACCTTCTCCGGCCTGCTGGTGCTCGGCCTGATGGTCGGCATGGGCCTGGTCGGCTTCCTCGACGACTACATCAAGATCGTCAAGCGGCGGTCGCTGGGTCTGCGGGCCAAGGCGAAGATGGCCGGCCAGTTGATCGTCGGCATCGCCTTCGCGGTGCTGTCGCTGCAGTTCGCGGACAACCGCGGCAACACCCCGGCCTCCACCAAGCTGTCGTTCATCACGGACTTCGGCTGGACCATCGGCCCGGTGCTGTTCGTGGTCTGGGCGCTGTTCATGATCCTCGCGATGTCGAACGGCGTGAATCTGACGGACGGTCTGGACGGCCTGGCCACCGGCGCCTCCGTCTTCGTCTTCGGCGCCTACACCTTCATCGGCGTCTGGCAGTTCCAGGAGTCCTGCGCCAATGCGCAGACCCTCACCAACCCGGGGGCCTGCTACGAGGTGCGCGACCCGCTCGACCTCGCGGTGGTCGCCTCCGCGCTGATGGGCGCCTGCCTCGGCTTCCTGTGGTGGAACACCTCGCCGGCCAAGATCTTCATGGGCGACACCGGCTCGCTGGCGCTCGGCGGCGTGCTGGCGGGCCTGGCGATCTGCTCGCGCACCGAACTGCTGATGGCCATCCTCGGCGGCCTGTTCGTCCTGATCACCATGTCGGTGGTCATCCAGGTCGGCTCGTTCAAGATGACCGGCAAGCGGGTCTTCCGGATGGCACCGCTCCAGCACCACTTCGAACTCAAAGGCTGGTCCGAGGTCCTTGTCGTGGTCCGTTTCTGGATCATCCAGGGCATCTGTGTGATCGTCGGGCTGGGCCTCTTCTACGCGGGATGGGCAGCGGACAAGTGACCGAATCGGCGTCCTCGGAGTTCCAGGGCAAGCACGTCACCGTCGCCGGACTCGGCGTCTCCGGCGTCCCGGCGGCCAAGGTGCTCAGCGGTCTCGGCGCCCGGGTGACCGTCGTCGACGACGGCGCCGACGAGCGTGCGCGGGCGCAGGCGGCCCAGTTGGAGGCTTGGGCGGGGGCGGCGCGGAGCGCCTCGGACAGGGCTGGTGGCGGGCGACGGGCGGGCATCACCGTGCGCCTCGGTGACGGCGATTCGCTCCCCGAGGGCACCGACCTCGTCGTCACCGCGCCCGGCTGGAAGCCCGACAAGCCGCTGTTCACGGCGGCCGGGCGGGCGGGCGTCCCGGTCTGGGGCGACGTCGAACTGGCCTGGAGGCTGCGGGGCGAGCACGCCGCGCCCTGGCTCGCCGTCACCGGCACCAACGGCAAGACCACCACCGTCCGGATGCTCGCGTCGATCCTCCGGGCGGCGGGCCTGCGCACCGCCGCCGTCGGCAACATCGGCGTCTCCCTGCTGGACGCGGTCACCGGCGACCAGGAGTACGACGTCCTGGCGGTGGAGCTGTCCAGCTACCAGCTCCACTGGGCTCCGTCGCTGCGCGCCCACTCGGCCGCCGTCCTCAACCTCGCCCCCGACCACCTCGACTGGCACGGCTCCATGGAGGCGTACGCCGCCGACAAGGGCCGCATCTACGAGGGCAATCGCGTCGCCTGTGTCTACAACGCGGCCGACAAGGCCACCGAGGCCCTGGTCCGCCAGGCCGACGTCGAGGAGGGCTGCCGGGCCGTCGGCTTCACCCTCGGCACCCCGGCGCCGTCCCAACTCGGCGTCGTGGACGGCATCCTGGTCGACCGGGCCTTCGTCGCGGACCGGCAGAAGAACGCCCAGGAACTCGCCGAGGTCTCCGACGTCGTCCCGCCGGCCCCGCACAACATCGCCAACGCGCTCGCCGCCGCGGCCCTCGCCCGCGCCTACGGCGTCCCCCCGGCCGCCGTACGCGACGGACTGCGCGCCTTCACCCCCGACGCCCACCGCATCGCGCACGTCGCCGACCTGGACCAGGTGGCCTACGTCGACGACTCCAAGGCCACCAACACCCACGCCGCCGAGGCGTCGTTGGCGGCGTACGGGTCGGTCGTGTGGATCGCGGGCGGCCTGGCCAAGGGCGCCACCTTCGACGAACTGGTCGCGGGCGCGGCGGAGCGGCTGCGCGGGGTCGTGCTGATCGGCGCCGACCGCGCGCTGATCCGCGAAGCCCTGACGCGACACGCCCCGGAAGTACCCGTGGTCGACCTCGACCGGACCGACACTGGGGCGATGCTGAAGGCGGTCCAGGAGGCCCGGCGGCTCGCCCGGCCCGGCGACACGGTGCTGCTGGCCCCGGCCTGCGCCTCCATGGACATGTTCGCCAACTACAACCAGCGCGGTGACGCGTTCGCGGAGGCCGTTCGCGAACTCGGCGCCCTGTAGACCCGGCCGCCTGCGCCGGGCGATCCTGGGAGGGACGCGTGGGACGGTCCAGGCCGACGGACGACGGAGGCCGCTATGCCCGGTAGTCCCGGTAGCCGTACCGGACGACCGCCCGCGCAGCGGGCCGTCGGCCGGCCGCCCGCCGCGCGGCCGGTCCGGGACAACCCGGCGGTGCGGTTGTGGACCAGGCTGCGCCGCGCCTGGGACCGGCCGCTGACCGCGTACTACCTGATCCTCGGCGGCAGCGCGCTGATCACCGTGCTCGGCCTGGTGATGGTGTACTCCGCCTCCCAGATCACCGCGCTGCAGTTGTCGCTGCCGGGCTCGTACTTCTTCCGCAAGCAGTTCCTGGCCG
This sequence comes from Streptomyces sp. NPDC000134, assembly GCF_042899225.1. Taxonomy (NCBI): domain Bacteria; kingdom Bacillati; phylum Actinomycetota; class Actinomycetes; order Kitasatosporales; family Streptomycetaceae; genus Streptomyces; species Streptomyces sp. NPDC000134. Next base: position 296,914 of record NZ_JBIAZN010000004.1, on the reverse strand, counting down.
CCGTGATCGGCGCGGGGCTGATGGTCGCCGCGCTGCGGATGCCGGTCAAGCTGCACCGGGCGCTGGCCTACCCGATACTCGCCGGTGCCGTCTTCCTGATGGCGCTGGTGCAGGTGCCGGGGATAGGGCGGTCGGTCAACGGCAACCAGAACTGGATCTCCGTCGGCGGCCCCTTCCAGCTCCAGCCCAGCGAGTTCGGCAAGCTCGCCCTGGTGCTGTGGGGCGCCGACCTGCTCGCCCGCAAGCAGGACAAGAAGCTGCTGACCCAGTGGAAGCACATGCTCGTCCCGCTCGCCCCGGTCGCCTTCATGCTGCTCGGGCTGATCATGATGGGCGGTGACATGGGCACCGCGATCATCCTGACGGCGATCCTGTTCGGCCTGCTGTGGCTGGCGGGGGCGCCCACCCGGCTGTTCGCCGGGGTGCTGTCGGTGGCCGCGCTGCTCGGCGTGATCCTCATCAAGACCAGCCCCAACCGGATGGCCCGGCTCGCCTGCATCGGCGCCACCGACCCGGGGCCGGGCGACTCCTGCTGGCAGGCGGTGCACGGCATCTACGCCCTGGCCTCCGGTGGGCTGTTCGGCTCCGGGCTCGGCGCCAGCGTGGAGAAATGGGGCCAACTCCCCGAGGCGCACACCGACTTCATCTTCGCCGTCACCGGTGAGGAACTGGGTCTGGCGGGCACGCTGTCGGTACTCGCCCTGTTCGCGGCTCTAGGCTATGCGGGTATCCGCGTGGCCGGACGCACGGAGGACCCCTTCGTGAGGTATGCCGCGGGAGGCGTGACCACCTGGATCACGGCCCAGGCCGTGATCAACATCGGTGCGGTCCTCGGGCTGCTGCCGATCGCCGGCGTCCCGCTCCCGCTGTTCTCCTACGGAGGTTCCGCCCTGCTGCCGACCATGTTCGCCATCGGGCTGCTGATCGCCTTCGCACGCGACGAGCCCGCTGCGCGGGCGGCGCTCGCGATGCGGCAACCTCGCTTTGGTAGAAAGCGGGGGACCGGGGGCACCGGGTCCAAGGGAAGTCCCCGGAGTTGGAACACGATGCGACGGCGTGCCTCGGCGGCGCGCTCGTCCGGAGAGCGGTGAATTTCGGTGCATGTCGTACTCGCCGGCGGAGGAACCGCGGGCCACATCGAGCCCGCGCTCGCCCTCGCGGACGCCCTGCGCAGGCAGGACCCGACCGTGGGCATCACGGCCCTGGGCACGGAGCGCGGCCTGGAGACCCGTCTCGTACCCGAGCGCGGGTACGAACTGGCGCTGATCCCCGCCGTACCGCTGCCGCGCAAGCCCACCCCCGAGCTGATCACCGTCCCGGGCCGGCTGCGCGGCACCATCAAGGCGACCGAGCAGATCCTGGAGCGCACCAAGGCGGACGTCGTGGTCGGCTTCGGCGGCTATGTCGCGCTGCCCGGCTACCTCGCCGCCAAGCGGCTCGGGGTGCCGATCGTCATCCACGAGGCCAACGCCCGTCCCGGCCTGGCCAACAAGATCGGCTCCCGGTACGCCGCGCAGGTCGCCGTCTCCACCCCCGACAGCAAGCTGCGCAACTCCCGCTACATCGGCATCCCGCTGCGCCGCTCCATCGCCACCCTGGACCGGGCGGCGGTGCGCCCCCAGGCCCGCGCCGCGTTCGGGCTGGACCCCAACCTGCCGACGCTGCTGGTCACCGGCGGCTCGCAGGGCGCCCGGCGGCTCAACGAGGTGGTCCAGCAGGTCGCGCCCTGGCTCCAGCAGGCCGGCATCCAGATCCTGCACGCGGTCGGCCCGAAGAACGAACTGCCGCGGGTGCAGCAGATGCCGGGGATGCCCCCGTACATCCCGGTAAGTTATCTGGACCGGATGGACCTCGCGTACGCCGCGGCCGACATGATGCTCTGCCGCGCGGGCGCGATGACCGTCGCCGAACTCTCCGCCGTCGGACTCCCGGCCGCCTACGTCCCGCTGCCCATCGGCAACGGCGAACAGCGGCTCAACGCCCAGCCGGTGGTCAAGGCCGGCGGCGGACTGCTGGTCGACGACGCGGAACTGACGCCCGAATGGGTCCAGCAGAACGTACTGCCCGTGCTCGCCGAACCGCACCGGCTGTACGAGATGTCCCGCGCCGCCGCCGAGTTCGGCCGCCGGGACGCCGACGAACTCCTCGTCGGCATGGTGTACGAGGCGATCGCCGCCCGTGCGCACCGCTAGTCAGGGCTGACGGAAGGCAGGGAGCGTGGCCGGAACGACCACCGCCGGGCGCGGCGACCGTCGGCGGGAGTCGTCCGGCCCGCCCCGGACGCGGCGCCCCCGGGCGCCCCGGCTCCGTACGGCCGTCGTCCTGGCCGCCGCCCTCGGGCTGCTGGCCGCCGGGACGCTCTGGCTGCTGTACGGCTCCGGCTGGCTGCGGGTGGAGCGGGTCGCGGTCTCCGGCACCGGCGTGCTGACGCCCGCCCAGGTGCGGGAGGCCGCCGGCGTACCGGTCGGGGAGCCGCTGGTCTCCGTCGACACCGCGGCGATCGAGGCGGAGCTGAAGCGGAATCTGCCCCGCGTCGACACGGCCGAGGTCACCCGCTCCTGGCCGGACGGAATCGGACTGAAAGTGACTGAGCGTACTCCGGTTCTCGTGGTGCGAAAAGCCGGAAAATACCTTGAAGTGGACAAAAAAGGTGTCCGTTTCGCCACGGTTTCCCGCGCCCCGAAAGGCATCCCCGCACTGAAAATGGCAGTCTCCCGCTCGGGTTCGGCGGCGGCCGGCGCGCGGCGTTTCGGCGAGGGCCGGCTGACCCGGGCGGCGGTCGCCGTCGCGGACCGCGTCCCGGCCGCGCTCGCCCGGGAGACGCGCCTGGTCACGGTGCGTTCCTACGACGACATCTCGCTGGAGTTGGCCGACGGCCGGACCGTGGCCTGGGGCAGCGCCGAGCAGGGCCGCGAGAAGGCCCGCGCGCTCACCGCGCTGATGAAAGCGGAGCCGGACGCACGGCACTTCGACGTCAGCGTTCCCACCGCTCCGGCGTCATCAGGGAGTTGACGGGGAGTTGACGCACATCCGTGCAGGCCAGCACCCTGGTTGGGCACCGCTACGGCTGATCACATAGGGTGAAAAGAAAAACGGGAGGTTCGGCGTGTTCGTTGAACGCGCGCCGCTTGTCGACTTAGTGTCCTGTTCAGAAGACTCCAAGGAACGGACACACTGGTAACCCTAAACTTCAGGGTTAGGGTTCGGGTCGGCGATACGGACCGTCCCATTCGGCATCAGTCGCCGGATCGCGGGGCAGCAGTTGCTTCCCGGTCCGACGACACGTAACTCGAGGCGAGAGGCCTTCGACGTGGCAGCACCGCAGAACTACCTCGCAGTCATCAAAGTCATCGGTGTCGGCGGCGGTGGTGTCAATGCCATCAACCGGATGATCGAGGTCGGTCTCAAGGGCGTCGAGTTCATCGCCATCAACACCGACGCGCAAGCCCTGTTGATGAGCGACGCCGACGTCAAGCTGGACGTCGGCCGTGAACTCACCCGAGGACTCGGCGCCGGAGCCAACCCGGCCGTCGGCCGCAAGGCCGCCGAGGACCACCGCGAGGAGATCGAGGAGGTCCTCAAGGGGGCCGACATGGTCTTCGTGACGGCCGGTGAAGGCGGCGGCACCGGCACCGGCGGCGCGCCCGTCGTGGCCAACATCGCCCGCTCGCTGGGCGCCCTCACCATCGGCGTGGTCACCCGCCCGTTCACCTTCGAGGGCCGGCGCCGCGCCAACCAGGCCGAGGACGGCATCGCCGAGCTGCGCGAAGAGGTCGACACCCTCATCGTCATCCCCAACGACCGGCTGCTGTCCATCTCGGACCGCCAGGTCAGCGTGCTCGACGCCTTCAAGTCCGCCGACCAGGTCCTGCTCTCCGGTGTGCAGGGCATCACCGACCTGATCACCACGCCCGGTCTGATCAACCTCGACTTCGCCGACGTCAAGTCGGTCATGTCCGAGGCCGGTTCGGCCCTGATGGGCATCGGCTCGGCCCGCGGCGACGACCGCGCGGTGGCCGCCGCCGAGATGGCGATCTCCTCGCCGCTGCTGGAAGCCTCCATCGACGGCGCCCGCGGGGTGCTGCTCTCCATCTCCGGCGGCTCCGACCTCGGCCTGTTCGAGATCAACGAGGCCGCCCAGTTGGTCAGCGAGGCCGCCCACCCCGAGGCCAACATCATCTTCGGCGCGGTCATCGACGACGCCCTCGGCGACGAGGTCCGGGTCACCGTGATCGCCGCCGGGTTCGACGGGGGCCAGCCGCCCGCCAAGCGGGACACCGTGCTGGGCTCCGCCGCGGCCAAGCGCGAGGAGCCCGCCGCCCCGCCCCGGCAGCCCGAGAGCCGCCCGTCCTTCGGCTCCCTCGGCAGCGTCAAGCCGAAGGAGGAGCCCGAGCCGGTCGCGCCGGAGCCGGTGAGCGACCTGCCGCCGGTGGCCGGGCCGCCGGTCCCGCCGTCGCGGACCTACTCGGACAGCGCGGCCGAGGAACTGGACGTGCCGGACTTCCTGAAGTGATAGGACAGCGCTCCGCGACGAGCACGCCGAACGGCGCGCACTTCGCCTTCACCGACCGGTGGGGCGGGGTGAGCGCCGTTCCGTACGAGGAGCTGAACCTCGGCGGCGCGGTCGGCGACGACCCCGCCGCCGTGCGCGCCAACCGGGAACGGGCCGCCGGGTCGCTCGGTCTCGACGCCGCCCGGGTGGTCTGGATGAACCAGGTGCACGGCGCCGAGGTCGCCGTGGTCGACGAGCCCTGGGGCGACCGTCCGGTCCCGTCGGTCGACGCGGTCGTCACGGCGGCCCGGGGCCTAGCCCTCGCCGTGCTCACCGCGGACTGCGTGCCGGTGCTGCTCGCCGACCCGGTCGCCGGTGTCGCCGCCGCGGCCCACGCGGGCCGGCCCGGCCTGGTCGCCGGCGTCGTCCCCGCCGCCGTACGGGCGATGACGGAACTCGGCGCCGACCCCGCCCGCATCGTCGCCCGCACCGGGCCCGCCGTGTGCGGGCGGTGCTACGAAGTACCGGAGCGGATGCGCGCCGAGGTGGCCGCCGTCGCGCCGGGGGCGTACGCCGAGACGAGCTGGGGCACGCCGGCGGTCGACGTGGCCGCGGGGGTGCACGCCCAGCTCGACCGGCTCGGGGTGCGCGACCGGGAGCGGTCGCCGGTGTGCACCCGGGAGTCGAAGGATCACTTCTCGTACCGCCGTGACCGCACCACCGGGCGGCTCGCGGGCTATGTGTGGCTGGACTGATGGGGCATGACGGACCGTAAGGAAGAACTCGCCGGGAATCTGGCGAAGGTGGAGGAGCGGATCGCCGCCGCCTGCGCGGCGGCCGGCCGGCCGCGCGAGGACGTGACCCTGATCGTGGTCACCAAGACGTATCCGGCGAGCGATGTGCGGGTCCTGGCGGAGCTGGGGGTGCGGCACGTCGCCGAGAACCGGGACCAGGACGCGGCGCCCAAGGCCGCCGAGTGCGCGGATCTGCCGCTCACCTGGCACTTCGTGGGTCAGTTGCAGACCAACAAGGTACGATCTGTGGTCGGTTATGCCGACTTGGTGCAGTCCGTCGACCGTTCCCGGCTGGTCGCCTCGCTGTCGAAGGAGGCCGTCCGGGCCGGGCGCGAACTCGGCTGCCTCATCCAGGTCGCCCTCGACGCGGGGGCGAGCGGGCGCGGCGAGCGGGGCGGAGTCGCCCCCGAGGGGATCGAGGAGTTGGCGGGTCTGGTCGCCGGGGCGCCCGGCCTCCGGCTGGACGGCCTGATGACCGTGGCCCCGCTGACGGGGGAGTACGCCGGGCGGCAACAGGCCGCCTTCGAGCGCCTCATGGATTTGTCGACCCACCTGCGCCGGGGCCATCCTGCTGCGAACATGGTCTCCGCAGGGATGAGCGCGGACCTCGAACAGGCCGTGGCCGCCGGAGCGACACATGTACGCGTCGGCAGCGCGGTACTCGGAGTCCGCCCCAGGCTCGGGTAACGTCGCCAAGAAGTCGGACCACAGCAGAAAATATGGTCATTACCGCCGAAAGGCGGACGCAACGACCTCGTGGATCGCGGGCATTTGGCAGTCGTCAGCCGATCCACCACAGAGCGGAGGACTCAGAGCATGGCCGGCGCGATGCGCAAGATGGCGGTCTACCTCGGCCTCGTGGAGGACGATGGGTACGACGGCCGGGGGTTCGACCCCGACGACGATTTCGAACCTGAACTCGACCCGGAGCCCGAACGGGACCACCGGCGTCACGAGCCGTCGCACCAGTCGCACGGATCGCACCAGCCCCAAAGGGACGAAGAGGTGCGAATCGTGCAACCGCCCGCGCCCCGCGAGCCGGTGGCCCGATCCGCTTCGCTCGCCGCGGAATCCGGGCGTCCGGCGCGTATCGCGCCCGTGGCATCCATCACACAAGAACGCGCAAGCCTGGAAAAGAGCGCACCGGTCATCATGCCCAAGGTCGTGTCCGAACGAGAGCCCTACCGGATCACCACACTTCACCCCCGGACCTACAACGAGGCCCGTACCATCGGGGAACACTTCCGTGAGGGCACGCCGGTGATCATGAATCTGACTGAGATGGACGACACAGATGCGAAGCGACTTGTCGACTTTGCGGCCGGTTTGGTGTTTGGTCTTCACGGCAGTATCGAGCGGGTGACGCAGAAGGTGTTCCTGTTGTCTCCTGCTAACGTCGATGTCACGGCGGAGGACAAGGCCCGCATCGCAGAGGGCGGGTTCTTCAACCAGAGCTGAGGCGTAGCAACCGGTGAGCTGGATCAGGGGAGAGGGAAGCGCGGGTCATGAGCGTGGTTCTGGATGTCGTCTACATCGCGCTGATGTGCTTCCTCATCGTGCTGATCTTCCGGTTGGTCATGGACTACGTCTTCCAGTTCGCCCGCTCGTGGCAACCCGGCAAGGCGATGGTGGTCGTACTGGAGGCCACCTACACTGTCACCGATCCACCGTTGAAGCTTCTGCGGCGGTTCATCCCGCCGCTGCGTCTCGGGGGCGTGGCGCTCGACCTGTCCTTCTTCGTACTGATGATCATCGTCTACATCCTGATCTCGATCGTGAGCCGGCTGTGAGCGATGAGAGAGATACGGGCTTGCCGAATGCCGACGACTACGTTGAGGTGAAGAGATGCCGTTGACCCCCGAGGACGTGCGGAACAAGCAGTTCACGACCGTCCGCCTCCGAGAAGGCTATGACGAGGACGAGGTCGATGCCTTCCTCGACGAGGTCGAAGCCGAACTGACCCGTCTGCTGCGCGAGAACGAGGACCTGCGCGCCAAGCTGGCCGCCGCCACGCGTGCGGCCGCGCAGAACCAGCAGAACATGCGCAAGCCCCCCGAGCAGCAGCAGGACCAGCAGCAGGGCGGGATGCCGCAGCAGGGTGGTATGCCCCCGCAGGGCGGAATGCCGCAGCAGGGCGGAATGCAGCAGCAGGGCGGGATGCCCCAGCAGGGCGGGATGCCGCAGCAGGGCATGCGAGGTCCCGGCGCTCCGGTGCCCGCCGGCATATCGGGCCCGCCGCAGCAGCAGATGGGCGGCCCCATGGGTGGTCCGCCCCAGTTGCCGAGCGGCGCCCCGCAGTTGCCCGCCGGTCCCGGCGGACAGGGCGGCCCGCAGGGTCCCGGCCCGATGGGCCAGGGTCCGGGGCCGATGGGCCAGGGTCCCGGTCCCATGCAGGGACAGATGGGCCCCGGTCCGATGGGCGGCCCCATGGGCGGCCCGCAGGGTCCCGGCCCGATGGGCCAGGGTCCCGGTGGCGACAGCGCCGCACGCGTGCTGTCGCTGGCCCAGCAGACCGCCGACCAGGCGATCGCCGAGGCCCGGTCCGAGGCCAACAAGATCGTCGGCGAGGCGCGTTCGCGCGCCGAGGGCCTGGAGCGGGACGCCCGCGCCAAGGCCGACGCCCTGGAGCGGGACGCGCAGGAGAAGCACCGCGTCGCGATGGGCTCCCTGGAGTCCGCCCGCGCCACGCTGGAGCGCAAGGTCGAGGACCTGCGCGGCTTCGAGCGCGAGTACCGTACGCGGCTGAAGTCCTACCTGGAGTCGCAGCTCCGGCAGTTGGAGACGCAGGCCGACGACTCCCTCGCCCCGCCGCGCACTCCCGCGACCGCCTCGCTGCCGCCGTCCCCGGCGCCGTCGATGGCCCCGGCGGGCGCGAGCGCCCCGGCCTACGGCGGGAACCAGTCCATGGGCAGCGGTCCGGGCGGGTCCGCCGGACCGTCCTACGGCTCGCAGCAGCAGATGTCGCCGGCCATGACGCAGCCGATGGCACCGGTGCGGCCGCAGGCGCCCTCGCCCATGGGGCAGGCGCCGTCGCCCATGCGCGGGTTCCTGATCGACGAGGACGACAACTGACGGCGGCTGCCGGCTCGTAGTACGGCTTGGCCGTCGGCAGCGTTCAGGGCGGGCCCCGGGTTTCGACCCGGGGCCCGCCCTGTTGTGTGCGTGCACGGCGCACGGCGTGGCGAGGCCGGGCCCCCTGGTGAGGGGGCCGGGCCTTTCGTGCCGGTTACGCCTTGCGGAGGCGGAACGTCAAGGACAGGCCCTCGTCGGTGAACGCGGTGCCGTAGCCGTCGTCCGCCTCGCCCTGGGCGAAGTCCGTCGCCAGGACCTCGTCGGCGATCAGGCCGGCGTGGTCGCTCAGGGCGGCGAGGACCGCCGGGTCCGTGGCCGTCCAGCGCAGGCTGATGCGGTCGGCGACGTCCAGGCCGCTGTTCTTGCGGGCCTCCTGGATCAGGCGGATCGCGTCCCGGGCGAGGCCCGCGCGGCGCAGCTCCTCGGTGATCTCCAGGTCCAGGGCGACCGTCGCGCCCGAGTCGGAGGCGACCGACCAGCCCTCGCGCGGGGTCTCCGTGATGATCACCTCGTCCGGGGCGAGGGTGATCGTCTCACCGTCGACCTCGACCGAGGCCGTGCCCTCGCGCAGGGCGAGGGAGAGGGCGGCGGCGTCCGCGCCCGCGACGGCCCTGGCGACGTCCTGGACGCGCTTGCCGAACCGCTTGCCCAGCGCCCGGAAGTTGGCCTTGGCGGTGGTGTCGACCAGCGAGCCGCCGACCTCGCTCAGCGAGGCGAGGGACTCGACGTTCAGCTCCTCCGTGATCTGCGCGTGCAGTTCGGGGGAGAGCGTCTCGAAGCCGGTCGCCGCGATCAGCGCGCGCCGCAGCGGCTGCCGGGTCTTGACGCCGGACTCCGCGCGGGTGGCGCGGCCCAGTTCGACCAGGCGGCGCACGAGCGCCATCTGCCGGGACAGCTCCGGGTCGACCGCCGTCAGGTCCGCCTCCGGCCACGTGGACAGGTGGACGGACTCCGGGGCGCCCGGGGTGACCGGGACGATCAGGTCCTGCCAGACCCGCTCGGTGATGAACGGCGTCAGCGGGGCCATCAGCTTGGTGACCGTCTCGATCACCTCGTGCAGGGTGCGCAGCGCGGCCTTGTCGCCCTGCCAGAAGCGGCGGCGCGAGCGGCGGACGTACCAGTTGGACAGGTCGTCGACGAACGCGGAGAGCAGCTTGCCGGCGCGCTGGGTGTCGTAGCCCTCCAGCGCCTGGGTCACCTGGTCGGTCAGCGCGTGCAGTTCGGACAGCAGCCAGCGGTCCAGCAGCGGGCGGTCGGCCGGGGCCGGGTCGGCCCCGCTCGGCGCCCAGCCCGTGGTGCGGGCGTACAGGGCCTGGAAGGTGACCGTGTTCCAGTACGTCAGCAGCGTCTTGCGGACGACCTCCTGGATGGTGCCGTGGCCGACGCGGCGGGCCGCCCAGGGGGAGCCGCCGGCCGCCATGAACCAGCGCACCGCGTCGGCGCCGTGCTGGTCCATCAGCGGGATCGGCTGGAGGATGTTGCCCAGGTGCTTGGACATCTTGCGGCCGTCCTCGGCGAGGATGTGGCCGAGGCACACGACGTTCTCGTAGGAGGACCTGTCGAAGACCAGGGTGCCGACCGCCATCAGCGTGTAGAACCAGCCGCGGGTCTGGTCGATGGCCTCGCTGATGAACTGCGCCGGGTAGCGGGACTCGAACAGTTCCTTGTTCTTGTACGGGTAGCCCCACTGCGCGAACGGCATCGAACCCGAGTCGTACCAGGCGTCGATGACCTCCGGCACGCGCGTGGCGGTCTTCCCGCACCCGTCCTGCGGGCAGGCGAAGGTGACCTCGTCGATGTACGGGCGGTGCGGGTCCAGGTCCGAGTGGTCGGTGCCGGACAGCTCGGTCAGCTCCGCGCGGGAGCCGGCGACGGTGAGGTGGTCGTCCTCGCAGCGCCAGATCGGCAGCGGGGTGCCCCAGTAGCGGTTGCGGGAGAGCGCCCAGTCGATGTTGTTGTCCAGCCAGTCGCCGTACCGGCCGTGCTTGACGGTGTCGGGGAACCAGTTGGTCTTCTCGTTCTCCGCGAGGAGCCGGTCCTTGATCGCCGTGGTGCGGATGTACCAGGACGGCTGGGCGTAGTACAGCAGCGCGGTGTGGCAGCGCCAGCAGTGCGGGTAGCTGTGCTCGTACGGCAGGTGCTTGAACAGCAGGCCGCGCTCGGCGAGGTCCTCGGTGAGCCGCTCGTCGGCCTTCTTGAAGAAGACGCCGCCGACCAGCGGGAGGTCCTCCTCGAAGGTGCCGTCGGGGCGGACCGGGTTGACGATCGGCAGGCCGTAGGAGCGGCAGACCCTGAGGTCGTCCTCACCGAAGGCGGGGGACTGGTGGACCAGACCGGTGCCGTCCTCGGTGGTGACGTACTCGGCGTTGACCACGTAGTGGGCCGGCTCCGGGAACTCCACCAGCTCGAAGGGGCGCCGGTACGTCCAGCGCTCCATCTCGGCGCCGGTGAACGTCTGCCCGGTGCTCTCCCAGCCCTCGCCGAGGGCCTTGTCCACGAGGGGGGCGGCGACGACGAGCCTCTCCTCGCCGTTCGTCGCGACGACGTAGGTGACCTCCGGGTGGGCCGCCACCGCGGTGTTCGAGACCAGCGTCCAGGGCGTGGTGGTCCACACCAGGAGGGCGGCCTCGCCGGCCAGCGGGCCGGAGGTCAGCGGGAAGCGGACGTAGACGGAGGGGTCGACGACCGTCTCGTAGCCCTGGGCCAGCTCGTGGTCGGACAGGCCCGTGCCGCAGCGGGGGCACCAGGGGGCGACGCGGTGGTCCTGGACCAGCAGGCCCTTGGTGAAGATCTCCTTCAGGGACCACCAGACGGACTCGACGTACTCCGGGTCCATCGTCCGGTAGGCGTCGTCCAGGTCGACCCAGTAGCCCATGCGGGTGGTCAGCTCGGCGAAGGCGTCCGTGTGCCGGGTCACCGACTCGCGGCACCTGTCGTTGAACGCCGCGATGCCGTACGCCTCGATGTCCGGCTTGCCGCTGAAGCCCAGCTCCTTCTCGACGGCCAGCTCCACCGGGAGGCCGTGGCAGTCCCAGCCGGCCTTGCGGGCCACGTGGTAGCCGCGCATGGTGCGGAAGCGGGGGAAGACGTCCTTGAAGACGCGGGCCTCGATGTGGTGGGCGCCGGGCATCCCGTTGGCGGTGGGCGGGCCCTCGTAGAACACCCATTCGGGGCGTCCCTCGGACTGCTCCAGGCTCTTGGCGAAGATCTTCTGTTCGCGCCAGAAGTCGAGCACCGCGTGTTCGAGCGCGGGCAGGTCGACCTGGGCGGGTACCTGGCGGTACTGCGGCGGCGTATTCAACGCGATTCCTCCGGCGGACGTGCTGCCTTCCGTCGGAGGGACGAGAGCGGTGTGCTCCCGCGGTACCACCCTCCTTGGCTCCCGGTGCGCAGGGTGCGCCGGTGAGCCCCCTCATTGGGCTCGCGAGGCCGGGTCTACTCGCCCCTGGGGGCTTTCTTCCGGCGGCTCCGGGGTGATCTTCACGCCGCGCTCGCCCCCGGGCTCACACCGTCCCCGGGTCGCTCTGGGCTGCCTGCGCCGCTACTCGTCCCCATCCACGCTTTTCGCTCCGCCCAGTGTACGGCGCCCGGCGGACGGCGTCCGACCGGTATTCCCGGCGGCGGTGCCCCGGACGGCGACCGCCGGCCGCGCCCCGGGGCGTCCGGCGCGGCGCATACCTGGCGGTGAGCTGGGCACAACGCATGCAGATCCGTCGAGCGGCGTTCGCGAGGCGGGCGAATCGGGCGGTGCGCCCCGTTGCCGCGGGACCGAAGTCGATTTATCGTCCCAGCACGGTTCGCGAGCAAGATCACATATGTGAAGGGGCGGCGCAGGCCGCGGAGCAGACGGGAGCCACGACAGTGGTTGCGAAGAAGACTCCTGGCACGGCCACGGCGGCCACCTCCGCCGTTCCGAAGGCGCGGGGCACCGCGGTGGACCCCGGCGACCTCGCGGTACGTCCGGGCGAGGACCCCTGGACGCCGGAGGAGGTCGATCAGGCGCGCGGCGAACTGGCGTCCGAGGAGGCGCGGCTCCGCGCCGAGCTGGACTCCTCCGAGCGGGCGCTGCAGGGCCTGATGCGGGACTCCGGGGACGGCGCGGGCCACGACGAGGCGGACACCGGCACCAAGAACATCACGCGCGAGCACGAGCTGGCGCTGGCCGCCAACGCCCGCGAGATGCTCACCCAGACCGAACACGCCCTGGAACTGCTGGACGCCGGCACCTACGGACTGTGCGAGAACTGCGGCAAGCCGATCGGCAAGGCCCGGATGCAGGCGTTCCCCCGGGCCACCCTCTGTGTGGAGTGCAAGCAGAAGCAGGAGCGCCGGTAGGCCGTGCCGTACCCTCGTCTCCAGTCAGGTACCTAGGTCGAGGGACTCACGTGGCAGAGGCGGAGCGCATCATCGGTACGCCGGACACCCCGGACGCGGCGGGGGACGGGCAGCGGGAGCCCGATGCCGGAGGGGCAGGGACGACGGCCGCCGAGGCCGGGGGCGGCGCCGAGGCCCGGCCCGCGCGCAGGCGCCGGATCGCCGTGCTGTTCGCGGTGGCCGTGTGCGCCTACCTCCTGGACCTGGTCAGCAAGATGATCGTGGTCGCCAGGCTGGAGCACCACGAGCCGATCGAGATCGTCGGGGACTGGCTGCGGTTCGAGGCGATCCGCAACGCGGGCGCCGCCTTCGGGTTCGGCGAGGCGTTCACCGTCATCTTCACGGTGATCGCCGCGGCCGTGATCGTCGTGATCGCCCGCCTGGCCCGCAAGCTCTACAGCGTGCCGTGGGCGGTCGCGCTCGGCCTGCTGCTCGGCGGCGCCCTCGGCAACCTCACCGACCGGATCTTCCGCTCGCCCGGCGTCTTCGAGGGTGCGGTCGTGGACTTCATCGCGCCCAAGCACTTCGCGGTGTTCAACCTGGCCGACTCGGCGATCGTCTGCGGCGGCATCCTGATCGTGCTGCTGTCCTTCCGGGGCCTGGACCCGGACGGGACCGTCCACAAGGACTGAGCGCGGTACGGCGGTGTCGGCGCCGTCCGGCATACTCGACCGGGTGAGCACGATTCCCGAGATCCGCACCCTGCCCGTGCCCGACGGCCTGGAGGGCGAGCGCGTCGACGCCGCCATCTCCCGCATGTTCGGCTTCTCCCGTACCAAGGCCGCGGAGCTGGCCGCCGCGGGGAAGGTCACGGTCGACGGGTCGGTGGTCGGCAAGTCGGAGCGGGTGCACGGCGGGGCCTGGCTGGAGGTCGAGATGCCCCAGGCGCCGGCGCCCGTGCGGGTCGTCGCCGAGCCGGTCGAGGGCATGGAGATCGTCCACGACGACGAGGACGTCGTCGTCATCGTCAAGCCGGTCGGCGTCGCCGCCCACCCGTCGCCCGGCTGGACCGGCCCGACCGTGATCGGCGGGCTCGCCGCCGCCGGGTACCGGATCTCCACCTCCGGCGCCGCCGAGCGGCAGGGCATCGTGCACCGCCTGGACGTCGGCACCTCGGGGCTGATGGCGGTCGCCAAGTCCGAGCGCGCCTACACCTCGCTCAAGCGCCAGTTCAAGGCGCGCACGGTCGACAAGCGCTACCACACCCTGGTGCAGGGCCACCCCGACCCGACCAGCGGCACCATCGACGCGCCCATCGGCCGCCACCCGCAGCACGACTACAAGTGGGCGGTCACGGCGGACGGCAAGCCCTCCGTCACGCACTACGACCTGATCGAGGCGTTCCGCGCGGCCTCCCTGCTCGACGTGAAGCTGGAGACCGGCCGCACCCACCAGATCCGCGTCCACATGGCCGCCCACCGCCACCCCTGCGTCGGCGACCTGACCTACGGCGCCGACCCCACCCTCGCCAAGCGGCTGAAGCTGACCCGCCAGTGGCTGCACGCCGTCCGCCTCGGCTTCGAGCACCCCGGCACCGGCGACTGGGTGGAGTACGCCAGCGACTACCCGGACGACCTCCAGCAGGCCCTGGACCGGGTCAGGGAGGAGACCTACGCATGACCCCGCCGTACCAGGTGCGCGTCGCCGAGGACCCCGCCGACCGGGACGCCTGCTTCGCCGTGCGCAAGGACGTTTTCGTCGCCGAGCAGGGCGTGCCGGAGGACATCGAGTACGACGCCCACGACGCCGGCGCGGTGCACGTCCTGGCGGTGGGCGAGGACGGCGTGCCGCTCGGCACCGGACGGCTGCTGTACGGCGCCGAGGCGGCCGGGAAGACCGGCGGCGACCCCGGCGTCGGATCGCTCGGCCGGCTCGCCGTGACCCGGGCCGCCCGCGGACTGGGCGTCGGGGCCGCGCTGGTCCGGGCGATCGAGGAGGCCGCGCGGGCGCGCGGGCTCGCCGCGGTCGACCTGCACGCCCAGACCCACGCCCTGGGCTTCTACGAGAAGCTGGGCTACGAGGCGTACGGCCCGGAGTTCCCCGACGCCGGGATACCGCACCGGGCGATGCGGCGCGCGCTGTGACCCGAGAGTGCCGCACGGGCTGACGGGGCAGGTGGTGGCAGGGTGGAAGTCTGCCCCGTGACCGCCGAGACACACCGGAGCGCTGACCGTGGATCAGTTGGGCCTGCTTTTCCTGCTGTTGCTCGGGGCCCTGGTGAGCGTCCCGGTCGGGGACCGTCTCAGGCTTCCGGCGCCGGTGCTGATGACCGTGTTCGGCATCGTCCTGGCACTGCTGAACTTCGTGCCCAACGTCGACATCCCGCCCGACCTCATCCTGCCCGCACTGCTGCCGCCGCTGCTCTACGCGGCCGTACGGCGCACCTCCTGGCGGCAGTTCGCGGCCAACGTCCGGCCGATCTTCCTGCTGGCGGTGGCGCTGGTCTTCGTCACCATGGCGTGCGTGGCCACCGTCGCGCACGCGATCGTGCCGGGGCTGCCGCTGGCCGCCGCCTTCGCGCTCGGGGCGCTGGTCGCGCCGCCCGACCCGGTCGCCGCGACCGCCGTCGCCGGGCAGTTGGGGCTGCCGCGCCGCCTGGTGTCCATCCTGGAGGGCGAGGGGCTGTTCAACGACGTGACGGCCATCGTCCTGTACCACGTGGCCATCGCCGCCGCGGTCAGCGGGGCCTTCTCGCCCTGGAGCGCCGGGGCCGACCTGGTGCTGTCCGCGGTCGTCGCCGTCGCCGTCGGCCTGGCGCTGGGCTGGGGCGCCAACAGGCTGCACGGGCTGCTGGGCGACGCCACCCTCCAGATCGGCCTGACCCTGCTGGTGCCGTACGCCTCCTACGTCCTGGCCGAGGAACTGCACGGCTCCGGGGTACTGGCGGTGCTCACCACCGCGATGTTCCTCGCCGAGTACGCCGCCGACGCCGACGACGTGCTCACCCGGCTGGCCGGGCACACCGTCTGGGACGTCGTCGACACCCTCGTCACCGGGGTGGCGTTCGGGCTGATCGGGCTGGAGCTGCACAACGCGCTGCGCACCGCGTCCGGGCACTGGGCCGAGCTGCTGGCCTGGTCCGCCGCGGTCGTCGTGGTGGTGATCCTGGTCCGGCTGCTGTGGCTGCTGCCGGCCACCTGGCTGACCAAGCGGCTGCACTCCCGGCGCGACCAGGACGAGGACATCCCGACGAGCTGGCGGGAGACGATCGTCATGTGGTGGGCCGGGATGCGCGGCGTCGCCTCGGTCGCGCTCGCCCTGGCGATCCCGCTGGAGACGGACGACGGATCGGCCTTCCCGCACCGCGAGGAGATCATCTTCATCGCCTTCGCGGTGATCATGGTCACCCTGCTGCTCCAGGGCCTGACCCTGCCCTGGCTGGTCAACCGGCTCGGCGTACGGGCGGACTCCGAACGGGAGAAGCACCTGGAGCGGGAACTGGCCCTGCGGGCCGCCAAGGCCGCCAAGCGGAGGCTGCGGGAGATCGAGTCGGTGGAGGACCTCCCCGAGGAATTGTCCGAGCAGTTGCTGCGGCGGGCCTTCGACATCGGGGTGCGGATCAGCCCCGAGATCGGCGACGACGAGCGCCGCGAGGCGGTGGAGCAGCGGGCGCGCCGGGTCCGCCGGGTCCGCCGCATCCAGGGCGAGATGCTCAGCGCCGCCCGGCACGAGGTGCTGGCGGCGCGCAGCGAACCCGGCGCCGATCCGGAGATCGTCGACCGGGTGCTGCGCCACCTGGACGTCCGCAGCCTGCGCTGAGCAGCGCGTTCAGTGCTCCCGGGCCGGCTGTTCCGGGAAGCGGCGGGGCACGCCGTCGGGGGAGTTCCCGCGCCGCCGGTCGCGGCCGGGCGGCAGATACGCCTCCGCGGTGTTGACGCGGGGCAGCGCGTACGGGTGCTCCTCGGCCAGCCAGCGGACCATCCGCTCCCGCATCGTGACCCGTACCGTCCACAGGTCGTCGGAGTCCTTCGCGGTGGCCAGGCCCCGGATCTGGAGGGTGTTGGGGGTGGTGTCCGTGACGTCCAGGCCGTAGCCGCGGCCGTCCCAGGCCGGGCACTCGCGCAGGATGTCGCGCAGCTTGTCGCGCATCGCGTCCACGGGCGCCGCGTGGTCCACGTGCCAGTAGACGACGCCGGTCATCTCCGGAGTGCCGCGCGACCAGTTCTCGAACGGCTTGGAGGTGAAGTACGACACCGGCATCGTGATCCGGCGCTCGTCCCAGGTCCGCACGGTCAGGAAGGTCAGCGTGATCTCCTCGACCGTGCCCCACTCGCCGTCCACGACCACCGTGTCGCCGAGCCGCACCATGTCGCCGAACGCGATCTGGAACCCGGCGAACATGTTGCTCAGCGTGGACTGCGCGGCGATGCCGGCGACGATGCCGAGGACACCGGCCGAGGCCAGCAGCGAGGCGCCCGCCGTCCGCATCTCCGGGAACGTCAGCAGCATCGAGGCCACCGCGACCACGCCGACCACCGCGGCCACCACCCGCATGATCAGCGACACCTGGGTGCGCACCCGGCGCACCCGGGCCGGGTCGCGCTGGGCGCGGGCGTGGGCGTACCGGTCGTAGGAGGTCTCCACGATCGCCGCGGCGATCCGGATGACCAGCCACGCCACCGAGCCGATCAGCACCAGCGACAGGATGTGCCCGATGGTCGCCCGGTGCGAGGGGAACACCCGGGCCTCCACGTACGAGCCTCTGAGCATGGCCGCGCACAGGACGAGCTGGTAGGGGATGCGGGCGCGCCGGAGCAGCCCCCACAGGGGCGTCTCATGGTGCCGTTCGTCGGCCTTGCGCAGCAGCAGATCGGTCGCCCAGCCGATGAACAGGGTCAGGACGACCGAACCGCCGACCACGGTCAGCGGACGGAGTATGTTCTCCATGCACACGAACGTAACCGGGACCGAGGGGCACTGAACATGTGACTTCGCGGCGGTCCTGGGTAGCGGCCGGGCCGCGCGGCCGGACCCGGCTGGCACGATGGCCCCATGGACATCGTGCTCTTTCACTCGACCTTCGGTCCCCGGCCCGCGGTGCGGCAGGCCGCCGACAAGCTGCGTGACGCCGGTCACCAGGTGTGGACCCCGGACCTCTTCGAGGGCCGGACGTTCGACACGGTGGAGGAGGGCATGGCGCACAACGAGTCGATCGGCCGGGAGGAACTGCTGAAGCGGGCCGTGCTGGCCGCCGCGCCCTACTCCGAGCGGGGCCTGGTCTACGCCGGGTTCTCGCTCGGCGCCTCCATCGCCCAGACCCTCGCCCTCGGCGACCACCGGGCGCGCGGACTGCTCCTGCTGCACGGCACCTCGGACATCGCGCCCAACGCCTCGGTGGACGACCTGCCCGTCCAACTGCACGTCGCCGAGCCCGATCCGTTCGAGACGGACGACTGGCTGAGCGCCTGGTACCTCCAGATGGGCCGGATCGGCGCCGACGTCGAGGTGTTCCGCTACGCCGGGGCCGGCCACCTCTACACCGACCCCGGCCTGCCGGACTACGACGGGGAGGCCGCCGAGGCCACCTGGCGGGTGGCGCTCGGCTTCCTCCGGTCGCTGGAGTCCTGAGCCGGGCCCGGAGCGGGGCGGGTCAGACCGGGTCGTAGGCGCGCTCGACCCGCTGGGTGCCGCTGCGGGTGCGGTACGAGCGGGCCCAGGCGGAGGCCGCCGCCGGGTCGGTGCGGTCGGCGACCACGTAGTAGTCCATCTGCGCCCGCTCGGCGGTGACGTCCAGCACGCCGTAGCCGTGGCGGTCGGTGTCGACCCAGTGGACATGCCGGTTGGCGGCGCGGATCAGCGGCGCGGCGACCGCGGAGACGGTGCCCTCGGGGACCTTCACCGCGTCGTCGAGGTTGTCGGAGGTCACCGAGGTGACGACGAACTCGGTGGCCGCCGACGCCGACAGCGGGTACGTGCCGGCGTTCACCGGCACGTCGTTGGCCCACGCCATGTGGATGTCGCCGGTCAGGAACACGGTGTTGCGGACGGCGCCCGACCGCAGGTGGGCCAGGAGTTCCCGGCGGTCGTCGGTGTAGCCGTCCCACTGGTCGGTGTTGAGGGCGAGGCCCTCCCGGGGCAGGCCCAGCAGTTCGGCGAGCGGCGCCAGCAGTTCGGCGGGGAGCGAGCCGACCGCGAACGGGGAGATCATCACCGGGTTGCCGACCAGCCTCCAGGTGGTGTCGGAGGCGGACAGCCCGGCCTTGAGCCAGTCCAGTTGGGCACGGCCGGTCAGCGTGCGGTCCGGGTCGTCGACCGCGCCGGAGCCGGCCGCGACCTGCTGGGAGCGGTAGGAGCGCAGGTCCAGCAGCGACAGGTCGGCGAGCCGGCCGAAGCGCAGGCGCCGGTAGGTGGTGCCGGCCAGCGCCGGGCGCACCGGCATCCACTCGAAGTACGCCTGCTTGGCGGCGGCCTGGCGGGCCGCCCAGGCACCCTCCGCGCCCTCGGTGTGGTTCTCGGCGCCGCCCGACCAGGCGTCGTTGGCGATCTCGTGGTCGTCCCAGATGGCGACGACCGGCGCGGCCGCGTGCAGGGCCTGGAGGTCGGGGTCGGTCTTGTACCGGCCGTGCCGGACGCGGTAGTCGGTGAGGCTGACGATCTCGTGGGCGGGGGCGTGCGGGCGGACGACGGTGTCGCGGGTGCCGTACTCGCCGGTGCCGTACTCGTAGATGTAGTCGCCCAGGTGCAGCCAGGCGTCCAGGTCGCCGCGGGCCGCGAGATGGCGGTACGCGGAGAAGTGGCCGGCCTCCCAGTTGGCGCAGGAGACCACGCCGAAGCGCAGGCCGGGCACGGCGGCGTCGGCGGCGGGCGCGGTGCGGGTGCGGCCGACGGGGGAGTCGGTGCCCCCGGCGGCGAAGCGGAAGAAGTAGTCGGTCGCGGGGGCGAGGCCGCGCACGTCGGCCTTGACGGTGTGGTCGGAGGCGGGGCGCGCGGTGACGGTGCCCTTGGCGACGACGTCGGTGAACGCCCGGTCCCGGGCGACGGTCCACTCGACGGGGGTGTCCGGGCCGGTCCCGGAGCCCGGTATGGCCTCCGGCACCGGCGTCACCCGGGTCCACAGCAGGACCCCGTCGGGCAGCGGGTCGCCGGAGGCGACGCCGTGCAGGAAGGCGGGGGCGGCGTCGGCGGCCCCGGCGGGCGGGGCGGCGGCCAGCGGCGATGCGACGAGGACGGCGCCGGCGGCCCCGGCCGCGGCCTTGACCACCGTACGGCGGCTCGGTACGGCGGCGGGGCGGGCGCCCGTGGACGGCTCGGTTGCTCTGTAAGGACTGGTCACGGGCGAGCAGGCTACTGATCGGTACGCGCCCGGAGCGGGCGAACCGGAAAAGTTCGCCCGCTTTTCAGCCAGTGGCCAGCCGCGGGGTCACGCCTTCAGCGCCGCGTCGATCGCCGTCTTGAACTCGGCCACCGTCATGGGCGCGTTCTTGCCGTCGGAGCCGGTCAGGGTCTTGCCGTCCATCTTCAGGCTCGGCGTGCCCGACACCCCGCTCTTGTCGAACTCGGCCGACATCTCCAGCGCCCACTTGTCGTAGGTGCCGTCCTTCACGGCGGCCTGGAACTCCTTGTTGCCCTTCAGGGCGTCGACCGTGTCCGCCACCTTGATCAGGTAGGCGTCGTCCTTGAACTTGTCGTCGGTCTCCTCGGGGTGCCACTTCGCCGAGTAGAGCGCCGCCTTGTAGTCGAGGAACGCCTCGGGGCCGACGTTCAGCGCGGCGCCCAGGGCGCTCAGCGCGTTCTTGGAGCCCTCGCCGGTCAGATTGCCGTCGAGGAAGGTGGCGCCGATGAACTGGATCTTGTACTTGCCGTCCTCGACGTCCTTGGCGACGGTCTCGCCGACGGTCTGCTCGAACTGGGCGCAGATCGGGCAGCGCGGGTCCTCGTACAGCTCCAGGGTCTTCTTGGCGTCGGCCTCGCCGATGACGACGGTGGTGCCGTCGGTGCCGGTGGTGTTGGCCGGCTTGACGAGCTGCTCGTCGGCGACGGCCTCCCAGTGGTCGGGCTTGTTGGCCTGGACGACGGCGTAGCCGATGCCGCCGGCTATCGCCAGCACGCCGACGATGGAGCAGGCCACGATGACCTGCCGCTTGACCTTCTGCCGCTTGGCCTGGCGCTCGCGCTCCTGGCGCAGCTTCTCACGGGCCGCCGTCTTCGCCGTCTGGGTGTTCCGCTTGCTCATGGTGATGATCTCCGTGGGGAGGCGCACACGCGGGTGTGCGGGGGACTGGTGCTCGGGGGGCGGGGTCACACGAGGGCGACCGAGCACGGCGGTCCACGCCGTCCCAGGGAGTGCGCGAGGAGCCGGTCGCGGGCGCCGGCGGGCCGGCGGGCCGGCGGCGCGGGCCGGCCGGTGGCCGGGGCGGGCCGCACGGTGACCGCGGCGACCGCGAGCAGCAGCGGCCGGAACGTGGTCGCGGTCACCGCCCGCAGCGTCTGGGCCAGCGCGCGCTCGCCCCGGCGCAGCCAGGCGGCGGCGAGCAGGCCGACGCCGACGTGGGCGCCGAGCAGCAGCCAGGAAGTGCCGGTGCCGGCGTGCGCCAGCAGGGCGGCGAGCCGGTCGGTGTCGGCGCCGGTGACCCGGGTCAGCGGGGCGGTGACCCCGGCGCGCACCCCGGTGCCGTCGCCGCACAGCACGTCGAAGCCGACCGAGCGCAGCGGGCCGGTGACCGGGCCGCCCGCCCGGCCGTAGCAGAGGTGCTGGCCGGTGGTGAAGACCGTGTCGGCGGCCAGCTCCAGCGGGATCAGCAGGGCGGCGATCCGCCCGAAGGAGCGCTCCCGGGCCGCCAGCGCGTACGCCAGGGCGAACACGGCGGCGGCCACCGCGGCCACCGTGGGCAGCGGCAGCGGGACCCCGGACAGCAGCACGTGCGACGCGGTGCTGAGCGTCACGGCGAGGGCCGTGAACAGCGCCGCGCGAACGGCTCTGAGCGGGGTTCCGGATATGTCCATGGCGTAGGAGAGTGTGACACGGGCTCCGGTAAAAGAACCCTAAAGGGTGAGTGTGAACGAGCGGATCACAGACCCGGGATACGGCCGTTGCGGAACAGGTCGACGAAGATCTGGTGGTCCCGGCGCGCACGGGCGCCGTAGGAGTGCGCGAAGTCCACCAGCAGGGGCGCGAAGCCCTCCTCGTCGGCCGCGATCGCCGCGTCGATGGCCCGCTCGGTGGAGAACGGCACCAGGGACTCGCCGGACTGGTCGTCCGCCGCCGCGTGCATGGTGGCGGTCGCCCGGCCCAGGTCGGCGACGACCTCGGCGATCTCCTCCAGGTCGTCGATGTCGCCCCAGTCCAGGTCGACGGCGTACGGCGAGACCTCGGCGACCAACTGCCCGGCGCCGTCCAGCTCGGTCCAGCCCAGCCACGGGTCGGCGTGCGCCTGCAGGGCGCGCTGGGAGATCACCGTGCGGTGGCCCTCGTGCTGGAAGTAGTCCCGGATGGAGCGGTCGGTGATGTGCCGGGAGACGGCCGGGGTCTGGGCCTGCTTGAGGTAGATCACCACGTCGTTCTCCAGGGCGTCGCTGTTGCCCTCCAGCAGGATGTTGTACGACGGCAGCCCGGCCGAGCCGATGCCGATGCCGCGCCGGCCGACGACGTCCTTCACGCGGTAGGAGTCGGGGCGGGTCAGGGAGGACTCCGGGAGCGTCTCCAGATAGCCGTCGAAGGCCGCCAGCACCTTGTAGCGGGTGGCGGCGTCCAGCTCGATGGAGCCGCCGCCCGGCGCGAACCGGCGTTCGAAGTCGCGGATCTCCGTCATCGAGTCCAGCAGCCCGAACCGGGTCAGCGAGCGGGCCATGCGCAGCGCGCCCAGCAGCGGCCCCTCGGCCGTGTCCAGCGTGAACGGGGGCACCTCGTCGCTCTTGGCGCCGAGCGCCAGCGCGCGCACCCGCTCCCGGTAGGCGCCCGCGTAGACCCGCACCAGCCCGCTGATCTGCTCGTCGCTGAGCGCCTTGGCGTACCCGATCAGCGCCACGGAGGCGGCGAAGCGCTTCAGGTCCCAGGTGAAGGGGCCGACGTACGCCTCGTCGAAGTCGTTGACGTTGAAGATCAGGCGGCCGGTGGAGTCCATGTACGTGCCGAAGTTCTCCGCGTGCAGATCGCCGTGGACCCACACGCGCGAGGTGCGGTCGTCCAGGTACGGGCCGCCGTCCTTCTCCGCGTCCAGGTCGTGGTAGAAGAGGCTCGCCGTGCCCCGGTAGAACGCGAAGGCCGACGCCGCCATCTTCCGGAACTTCACGCGGAACGCGGCCGGGTCGGCGGCCAGCAGCGCGCCGAAGGCGGTGTCGAAGACGGCGAGGATCTCCTCGCCGCGGTGCTCCACGTCGAGCTGCGGGACCGACATCGCTGGGTGCCTCCTGGTACGGGTGGTGCTGTCACGGGTGGAGCGGTTCTCCCCCGCCGTCAACGTTCGAGGGGCCGTGCGAGTGCCCGCGCCCCGGGGTGCCGCGCGACACGCGGGCCCCCGCACGAAGGTACGCGGACGAGCCCGCGGAGTGTCAGCCGCGAGGCATAGACTTCGACGCTGACCCCCCGGACTGTCCGCAGCCCGTCGCCCACTGTTCCCCCAGGAGGCCGAACGTGTCCAAGCCGCCGTTCACGCACCTGCACGTCCACACCCAGTACTCCCTGCTGGACGGTGCCGCGCGGCTGAAGGACATGTTCAACGCGTGCAACGAGATGGGCATGACCCACATCGCCATGTCCGACCACGGCAACCTGCACGGGGCGTACGACTTCTTCCACTCCGCGCAGAAGGCCGGGATCACCCCGATCATCGGGATCGAGGCGTACGTCGCCCCCGAGTCGCGGCGGAACAAGCGCAAGATCCAGTGGGGCCAGCCGCACCAGAAGCGGGACGACGTCTCCGGCTCCGGCGGTTACACGCACAAGACGATGTGGGCCGTGAACAAGACGGGCCTGCACAACCTCTTCCGGCTCTCCTCCGACGCCTACGCCGAGGGCTGGCTGCAGAAGTGGCCCCGGATGGACAAGGAGACGATCTCCCAGTGGTCCGAGGGGATCGTCGCCTCCACCGGCTGCCCCTCCGGCGAGGTGCAGACCCGGCTGCGGCTCGGCCAGTTCGACGAGGCCCTCAAGGCGGCCGCCGACTACCAGGACATCTTCGGCAAGGAGCGGTACTTCCTGGAGCTGATGGACCACGGCATCGACATCGAGCACCGGGTCCGCGACGGCCTGCTGGAGATCGGCCGGAAGCTCGGCATCCCCCCGCTGGTCACCAACGACTCGCACTACACGTACGCGCACGAGGCCACCGCCCACGACGCGCTGCTGTGCATCCAGACCGGCAAGAACCTCTCCGACCCCGACCGCTTCAAGTTCGACGGCACCGGCTACTACCTGAAGTCGACGGAGGAGATGTACGCCATCGACTCCTCCGACGCCTGGCAGGAGGGCTGCGCCAACACGCTGCTGGTCGCCGAGATGGTCGACACCACGGGCATGTTCGAGAAGCGCGACCTGATGCCCAAGTTCGACATCCCCGAGGGGTACACCGAGGTCACCTGGTTCCAGGAGGAGGTCCGCCGCGGCATGGAGCGCCGCTACCCGGGCGGCGTCCCCGAGGACCGCCAGAAGCAGGCCGAGTACGAGATGGACGTCATCATCCAGATGGGGTTCCCGGGCTACTTCCTCGTCGTCGCCGACTTCATCATGTGGGCGAAGAACCAGGGCATCGCCGTCGGCCCCGGCCGAGGCTCCGCGGCCGGCTCGATCGTGGCGTACGCCATGGGCATCACCGACCTCGACCCGATCCCGCACGGCCTGATCTTCGAGCGGTTCCTCAACCCCGAGCGCGTCTCCATGCCCGACGTCGACATCGACTTCGACGAGCGCAGGCGCGTCGAGGTGATCCGGTACGTGACGGAGAAGTACGGCGCCGACAAGGTCGCCATGATCGGCACGTACGGCAAGATCAAGGCGAAGAACGCCATCAAGGACTCCGCGCGGGTCCTCGGCTACCCGTACGCGATGGGCGACCGCCTCACCAAGGCGATGCCCGCCGACGTCCTCGGCAAGGGCATCGACCTCGACGGCATCACCAACCCCTCGCACCCCCGCTACAGCGAGGCCGGCGAGATCCGCTCGATGTACGAGAACGAGCCGGACGTGAAGAAGGTCATCGACACCGCCAAGGGCGTCGAGGGCCTGGTCCGGCAGATGGGCGTGCACGCGGCCGGCGTGATCATGTCCAGCGAGCCGATCGTCGACCACGCCCCGATCTGGGTCCGGCACACCGACGGCGTGACCATCACCCAGTGGGACTACCCGCAGTGCGAGTCGCTCGGCCTGCTGAAGATGGACTTCCTCGGCCTGCGCAACCTCACGATCATGGACGACGCCGTCAAGATGGTGAAGTCCAACAAGGGCGTCGAGCTGGACCTGCTCTCCCTGCCGCTGGACGACCCCACGACCTTCGAACTGCTCCAGCGCGGCGACACCCTCGGCGTCTTCCAGTTCGACGGCGGGCCCATGCGCTCCCTGCTGCGCCTGATGAAGCCCGACAACTTCGAGGACATCTCCGCCGTCTCGGCCCTGTACCGCCCGGGTCCGATGGGCATGGACTCGCACACCAACTACGCGCTGCGCAAGAACGGCCTCCAGGAGATCACCCCGATCCACAAGGAACTGGAGGAGCCGCTCAAGGAGGTCCTGGACGTCACCTACGGCCTGATCGTCTACCAGGAGCAGGTGCAGAAGGCCGCCCAGATCATCGCCGGGTACTCGCTCGGCGAGGCCGACATCCTGCGCCGCGTGATGGGCAAGAAGAAGCCCGACGAACTGGCGAAGAACTTCGTCCTCTTCCAGGCCGGCGCCCGCAAGAACGGTTACAGCGACGAGGCGATCCAGGCGCTGTGGGACGTGCTGGTCCCCTTCGCCGGCTACGCGTTCAACAAGGCGCACTCCGCCGCGTACGGACTGGTCTCCTACTGGACCGCCTACCTCAAGGCCAACTACCCGGCCGAGTACATGGCCGCCCTGCTCACCTCCGTCAAGGACGACAAGGACAAGTCGGCCGTCTACCTCAACGAGTGCCGGCGCATGGGCATCAAGGTGCTCCCGCCGAACGTCAACGAGTCCATGGCCAACTTCGCCGCCCAGGGCGACGACGTGATCCTCTTCGGCCTCTCCGCGGTGCGCAACGTGGGCACCAACGTGGTGGAGTCGATCATCCGGAGCCGCAAGGCCAAGGGGAAGTTCGCCTCCTTCCCCGACTACCTCGACAAGGTCGAGGCCGTCGTCTGCAACAAGCGGACCACCGAGTCGCTGATCAAGGCCGGCGCCTTCGACGAGATGGGCCACACCCGCAAGGGCCTCACCGCGCAGTACGAACCGATGATCGACAACGTGGTCGCGGTCAAGCGCAAGGAGGCCGAGGGCCAGTTCGACCTCTTCGGCGGCATGGGCGAGGAGCAGAGCGACGAACCGGGCTTCGGCCTGGACGTGGAGTTCTCCACCGAGGAGTGGGACAAGACCTATCTGCTCGCCCAGGAGCGGGAGATGCTCGGTCTGTACGTCTCCGACCACCCGCTGTTCGGTCTGGAGCACATCCTGTCCGACAAGGCCGACGCGGGCATCTCCCAGTTGACCGGCGGTGAGCACGCGGACGGCGCGGTCGTCACCATCGGCGGCATCATCTCCGGCCTCCAGCGCAAGATGACCAAGCAGGGCAACGCCTGGGCGATCGCCACCGTCGAGGATCTCGCCGGCTCCATCGAGTGCATGTTCTTCCCGGCGACCTACCAGTTGGTCTCGACCCAACTGGTGGAGGACGCCGTGGTGTTCGTCAAGGGCCGCCTCGACAAGCGGGAGGACGTGCCCCGGCTGGTCGCGATGGAGCTCCAGATCCCCGACCTGTCCAACGCCGGGGCCAACGCGCCCGTGGTGCTGACCATCCCCGCCACCCGCGTCACCCCGCCCATGGTCAGCCGCCTCGGCGAGATCCTCACCCACCACCGGGGCGACAGCGAGGTCCGGATCAAGCTCCAGGGGCCGACGAAGACCACCGTGCTCCGCCTGGACCGGCACCGGGTCAAGCCCGACCCGGCCCTCTTCGGCGACCTGAAGGTGCTGCTCGGCCCGTCCTGCCTGGCCGGCTGACCGAGGCCCGGTACGGCTGTGGGGGGGGGGCCGCCCCCGCCCCGCCCCCCCCCCCCCCCCCCCGGCCGCCCCCCCCCCCCCCCCCCGGGGGCGGTGTGGGGGGGGCGCCTG